>DASYBN010000046.1:0-17450 GCA_036500785.1 Acidobacteriaceae bacterium | reverse complement strand
TGGTCGAAGAACGCGTCGATCGGCCCGGTGTAGACCATGTGCCGCCACGGCAGCAGCTCCGCGACCTCGCGGTAGTCGGTGTTGAGCATCACCTTGATGTTCGGATGCCCCAGCATGCGCTCGAACATGCGCGTGTAGCCGTGCAGCGGCATGGCCTGGAACTTGTCGGTGAAGTACCGGTCATCGCGGCTGGTGCGAACCGGAACGCGTGAGGTGACGGAAGCATCCAGCTCCGAAGGATCGAGACCCCACTGCTTGCGCGTGTAGTTGCGGAAGAATTTCTCATACAGATCGCGGCCCACCCGGCTAACGACGACATCCTCCGATGTCTTGATCTGCGCGCACGGCGTTGCGAGCGAACTCAGGAAGCTTTCCACTTCCTGGCATGTGAGGTGGAGTCCATAGAGACGGTTCAGAGTGTCGGCGTTGATCGGCATCGGCACGAGTTGCCCGTCCACGCTGGCCAGAACGCGATGCTCGTAAGGCCGCCACGCGGTGAAGCGCGAGAGGAAGTCAAACACCTTCTCTGAGTTGGTATGAAAGATGTGCGGGCCGTACTTGTGGATCAGAAGCCCGTCATCGTTGTAATAGTCGTACGCATTTCCGGCGATGTGGTTCCGCTTATCAATGATGAGCACTTTTGCGTCCAGCTGCGAAGCCAGGCGCTCTGCAAGGACACTGCCGGCGAAACCGGCTCCCACAATCATGTAGTCAAACATTGGTCCCGCTCCTCTTCTCTGCAATGTAAGCTGCGGAACTTCCGGAGTGCTGCGGTGAGCACCGCTGAATCTCCTTCCACATTCCCTCGAAGGTCTTGTCCCAGGATGTGTTCGATAGGAACCGATCCACTTTCTCGAGCCATCGATCATCCTCTGGATGAAGGCAGGCGTCGATCGCCTCTCCAAACTGCTGCGCGTCTGCGGCGATCTTCACCAACCCCATCTCTCCGTACGGCTTCGCAACGTCGCGGATGGGCGTTGAGACGACGGGCTTCCCGGCCGCGAGATACTCGGGAGTCTTGGTCGGGCTGATGAATTCGGTGGCCGCATTCCGCGCGAACGGAAGCATCGCCACATCCCAGTTTGCAAGGTATTGCGGCAGATCCGCGTAGCTCTTCTGCCCGAGGTAGTGCAAGTTCTGCCCGCGCGGAAGGTCGTTTTCACTGATCTTCACGACCGGACCGACCATGACGAAGTGCCACTCCGGATGTTCTGCTGCAACCTGTCGCAGCAGCTCGCGGTCAAGACGCTCGTCGACGACGCCGAAGAAACCGATCCTGGGGTGTGGAATGGACCGCTGGTCCTCTGGGTCGGGCTGCTCAAGCCGGCCTGCTGCGAAGTGATGGCGGTCAATGCTGCTCGGAAAGAGGTGAACGTTTGCGTGCTGCCTGCGCTTGGAGGAATAAAGGCTTGACCCTCCGGCGAACACGACGTCGGCACGATCGAAGAGGCGCTGCTCCTGCGCGATCAGCTCCGGCGGCGCGCCGTGAAACGCAGAAAGCTCATCCATGCAGTCATAGACCGTCACCTCAGGCGTCAGGTGATCGCTGAAGCGCAGAGCCATCGGCGTGTAGTACCACGCAATGAAGTTTTCTATTTGCTCATTGGCGACATAGGAGTCCAACAACTCCCGCTCGAATGTGAGCGCCGCGTCCGGGGTCGTGCCGCGCGGGAGTATCGGAGTGAGAACGCGAACTCCGCTCGGAGTAGCTGTCGACGCAAGTCTTGCAACAGGCTCATCTTCGAACAGCGGTTCTTCCCATAAATGCACCTGCGCGAGCTTCTCGCAACGCGTAAGAAGGTGCTGAGGACGCTGATAGACGAAGTTCCACCGCAGATGGCAGAAGCAGAGAATCGGCGTGAGCTGCTGGGAGCCTATGGATTGAGGGTCGTTCACATCCGTCTTGGATGCAAATTCCGTCGAAGATGCCGCTTTGTACGCGTTGGCACCATGGAAGGAGTTGGACCGTCAGTTACCGTACATAACGAAGAGTCTTGCCGGTTGTGACGTCTCCACCGCGACACAGCGCTGCACCCGATCGAACCGGCTGTGTCAGCCACTCGTTGAGCCGCGACCGATAACTCCTGCTCATCGCAAGCTTCTGTCCGTTCATCAGAACAACGATCGACTCGCCGCCGCTCTCGCTCCGCAGCTCTTTCACATGGCGCAGGTTGACGATGAAAGAACGGTGCACGCGGACGAACATGCTCGGGTCAAGCCGCTCTTCCATGCGGCTGATCGGCTCGCGCAGCAGATGATCTTCGGTCTCGGTACAGATGCGGACGTAGTTCTCCTCCGCACCGATCCATCGGATACTCGATACCGAAATAAAAACGGTGCGGCCTCGCGATTTGAAGATGAGTCGATCGAGGTAGGGAACCGCCCGGTCGAGGCCAACCTCCGCCGACCCAAAATGACGTTGAGCCTGGAGTCGCTGCGTCACGCGTCGAATCGCTGTTCGCAATCTCTCCAGCGTAAATGGCTTCAAGAGATAATCAACCGCGTGAACCTCGAATGCGCGCGACGCA
Source organism: Acidobacteriaceae bacterium (assembly GCA_036500785.1). Classification (GTDB taxonomy): domain Bacteria; phylum Acidobacteriota; class Terriglobia; order Terriglobales; family Acidobacteriaceae; genus Granulicella. The sequence continues at coordinate 14,922 of DASYBN010000046.1, read as the reverse complement.
AAGCCGTCATATGCAGTCGTAAACACGACGGCAGGCAGGCTCGCCCTCCGAACCGACGACAACTCTTCAAGGATCCCAAACGCATCTTTCCCAGGCATGCGAACGTCCAGGAAGAGCAGGTCCGGTTTGGCGATGTCAACCAGTTCCACAGTCTCTGGCGCCGTAGCACTCTCACCCAGAATTTCAATTGCTGTTTCATCGCCCAGCATCCCACGCAGCCTTTGTCGCGCGGTATGCTCGCCATCTGCCAAAACGGTTCGGATGATCATGCACCAAATCCTGCCGGGCGGAGTTTCGATGCGTCTCCGCCTGCCCAGACACATACGCAAGCGACTGCGGAGTTGTTCCCCGCACCCAGCAGAACCCGAAAAGCTACCCTAGTTGTCGCGTCGTGTGGTTCGGACGTCAGTCTGCAGCAGCCAACTCGCGCAGGAACTCCTCGAGCAGATTGGCCGCGACCGCGGATCGATACATGGCAGTCGAACGGATGTCATCGATCGGCTTGGCCTCTCGCGCCAGAGCCGCTCGCCCGGCGCGCACAGTCGTGTCGAGGTTCGTGCCGGTTACAGGTCGTCCGCGAAGCGCGGCCTCGGTTGCGGTACAGCGCAAAGGGCGGTCTGCGAGCGAGGCCGCGCCGATCCGAATCTCCTGGATCATGCCGGCGTCAAGGCGCGCAATCGCAGCAATTGCCGTCTTCGAGATCGCCTGCGCATTGCGTGTTCCAACCTTGCGAATGTACTGCTTCCATCCGACGTAGCTGCGCGGCACGCGGATGGAATGAAGCATCTCATCCGGCTCAAGCAGCACTCGCTTGTAGCCCAGGTGAAAGTCGCTGTATGGCACCGTCCGCTCGCCCCGTACGCTCATCAGCGAGAGCGTGGCTTCATATACCAGCAGCGCTGGCGGGGTGTCAGCAGCGGGCGAGGCGTTACAGATATTTCCGCCAATCGTTCCCCGGTTTTGATTCGCAATCGATCCGGTCCACGATGCTGCACGGCTCAGCATCGGAAACTCGCGCGCGATGATCTCGTTGCGGCGAATGTCCGTGAACGTCGTTCCGGCGCCGATGTGAACGGAATCCTGTTCGACACTTATGAACCGCAACTCCTTAAGGTGCTGAATCGAAATGAGGGACTGGGAAGCCAACCTGCCGGTGTTCAAGGCGACCATCAACTCGGTGCCACCGGCGAGAAGTGCGTGACGTCCCGGTTGGGACGCAATCTGCGTCAGCACCGCGTTGAGACTCGGCGGCGCTGTGAGCTCATATTCGGTGACGTCAGAGCGCATTCTGCGCCTCAGCTGCCCTCTGCACCGCTTCGAAGATGCGCATGTAACCCGTGCATCGGCACAGATTTCCGGCGAGCCCCTCCTGGATCTGCTCGATCGTCGGACGAGGATGTTTCCTGAGCAGGTGCTCTGTTGCCAGGATCATCCCGGGTGTGCAGATGCCGCATTGTGCGCCGCCGCAGTCGAGAAAGCACTGCTGAATCGGATGCAGCCTCTCCTCGCTGGACATGCCTTCGATCGTGCAGAGCCGAGATCCGTTGGCCTGCAGCGCGGGCACAAGGCAGGAGTTCACGAGCTCTCCATCCATCAGGACCGCGCAGGCGCCACACTCGCCTTCGCCACAGCCCTCCTTGGTTCCAGTCAGGCCAAGTTCCTCGCGCAGCACATCGAGCAGGCGCTTCATCGGCGGCACGTTGATCGTGCGCTGATCTCCATTGACGGTCACGTGAATCGAGGTGTTCACGCGTTAACCTCCGGAAGGAATTCGCCCATTCGTTCGGGATCGAACTCTTCGCTGCCGCCGTGTGCCGGATTCGTAAACGTTTGCAGTTTTTCGAAGATGTCTTCGGGCAGCAGCGGGATCGAATTGAAGCTGACGCCGGTCGCGTTCTCGATGGCGTTCAGGATGGCCGGTGCAGGTCCATCCATCGGCAGCTCGCCGATGCCTTTTGCACCGCCGGGCCCGTGTGCGCACGGGACCTCCTCGAAGTGAACATGAATCTCCGGCAGGTCGGCACTAGTCGGCATGATGTAGTTGGTCATCTGGTTGTTCATCATCCGGCCATCTTTCCAGACGCACTTTTCGTACAGCGCATATCCGATTCCTTGCGCAACGCCGCCTTCGATCTGCCCCTTCGCCAGCACCGGATTCATAATTCGTCCGACCTCCTGGAGAGCATCGAACCGCCGCACGGATGCGCTGTACGTATTCATGTCGACTGCGACCTCGGCGACGTAGACCGCCCACGCGTAGGCCGGATAGGCATCGCCGTGATATAGCTCGTCGTTCCACTCGACCGGCCTCACCGGCTCATAACGCGCCGAGCACCGCAGCTGTCCATGTTCTTTCAGATACTCTCGCGCGCAAGCTGTGAACTCCTCCGGTGAATAATTACCCGGCAGTCCCTTTGCGCTGCGCAGCGTGTTCAGCACATCCTCGCTTGCGCGCTCGACCAGCTTGCCGACGATCATCGCAGTACGGCTCGCAACTGTGGGGCCGGAGTTCGGCACGAGTGATGTGTCCGGCCGTGCAATCTCCACAAATTCATAAGGAAGGCGAAGTGCCTGTGCTGCAACCTGGCACAGAATCGTGTTCGTGCCTTGTCCGAATTCTGTCGACGAAACGAGGAGCTGCGGCCGTCCGTCCGGCAGAAGCTCGATGCCGACTACGGAATTCAGCCGCCGCTCGCCTGAGCCAGTAAATCCAGAGCCATGCATGAACGCGGCGATGCCCATTCCGTGCTTCACGGGGGATCTGCTGTTCTCCTCCGCAAATCGTGCGAGCTTCGCGTAGTAGTCGCTTTCCTCGAGCGCGCGTGTCATGAGTTGCTGCATGTCTACGGGCTCCGTCAGGAGTTGCCCTGTTGCCGTGCGATCGCCCGTAGCCAGGAAGTTGCGACGGCGCAGTTCCTCCGGCGAGAGCCCAACCACGCGCGCCACCTTGTCCATGTGCCGCTCGAGCGCGAACAGCGACTGCGGCGCACCGAATCCGCGGAACGCTCCGTGTGGAGGAAGATTCGTGGCCATAGCTTTCGCACGCACCCGCACGAATGGCCATTTGTATGGACCTGGCGCGTGAATGGTAGCCCGCGAAAGCACGACAGGGGAGAGCGTCGCATACGCTCCGCCATCCAGCGCGATTTCAATTTCGCATCCCAGCAGCTTGCCGTCCTTTGCGACCGCCGTGCGGTGCCGTGTGCGCGATGGATGCCGCTTCGTCGTCGCAGCCATATCCTCCGCGCGGTCGTAGATCATCTTCACGGGATGGCCGCATTTCATCGCGAGCAGCGCGGCATGCGAGCCGATGACCGAGGGAAAATCCTCTTTGCCGCCGAACGCACCGCCAGTCTCTGTCTGGATCACGCGGCACTTGTCTTCAAGAAGGCCAAACACCAGCGTCAACGCGTGCACAAGGTAGTACGGACACTGCATCGATCCCTGCACGCAGACGCTGAGCACATTCCCGCTCGCGTCCTTCTCGCAGTCGGCGATCACACCGTTCGGCTCGATGTAGAGTTGCTCCTGCGCTCCCGTGTGATACTCGCCTTCGACGATGAAATCAGCGGATTCGAACGCAGCCGCGAGGCCGTCTTCCGTCTCCTTCGCCTCGCCCGAGTACATCAGGTATTGCTTGAAACAGTTGGCGGTGCCGCCGTACTCGCTGGCTTCCCAGATGATGCGCTCGACATCTTTGGTGGCGACGGCCTTTTCCGATTCCTCGATCGTGAACACACCCGGCAACTCGTCGTATTCAATGTGCACACCGGCCACACCCGCCAGCAGGGCTGCCTTTTCAGGATGCGCGAGCAGCAGGATCGGCTCTTCGGGATGGTTCACCTCGTCTGCGGCCAGACAGGGATGATCCTTCGTCAGATGAACGATGGTGTTCTCGCCCGGGATATCGCTGGCTCGCACGATGGCGAACTTTGACCAGTCGACGTCGTCTGAAAAGTGAATGGCGCGAATTCGCCCGCGCGCAATCGAGGAGCGTACGGTCGCTCCATGCCACATTCCGGGAAGGCTCAGATCGTCGATATATTTCGCCGCGCCAAGCACCTTCGCGCGTCCTTCCTTGCGCGGTGGCGAGGTCCCCAGAATGTCGTCACGCTTTCGCATCGATCCACGCATGGTCAGGCTTCAGGTATCCGATGAGGATAGTACGAAACTCGCGTGCGCGTCACATGAAGTTGCGCTTAGAAGTGCCGCAGTCGAGACCTCGTCTGCGCATCCTGCGGCCGCTGATTCGCTACCTCCGCAGGCCCGCTGGGTCGTTCCATCGTGCGCTCGATGGAACGGCTTACGAGGTCTCGAGAGCCGAGTCCGACGGCGAGCGACAACGTGAGGACGATGCCGCCGAACAGAATTCCGAACGCGAGACTCACAATCGAGCCGCCGATCCGAAGATGATCGAGCGCCATCGCAGCCGTCAGCACCAGCACCAGCCACTTCACGCCGACGGAAAGAATGCGGGCATACTGCAACTGCGCATTCACGGCGCTGATCAGCACCGAACGCGCGAGGAATCGGGCAACCACCGTACCCACAAACAGGATCAGCACGGCTCCAATCACATGCGTGAGATACGGAAGCAGGAAGATCGGCATCTGCGAGTCCACGGCGTACGAGGCGCCGAACGCCGAGATCCCGATCGCGACGCCGATCAGCGTGAAGAGCCAGAAGACCGCGCGCGATGCCAGACGCGATGGCGGCTGCGTCGAGGTCCATTCGAACAGGCTGGACGGCGTTCCCGCACCGCCCCCTCGGCTCAAGCGCTCGTCAAAACGCACCATCGTCAAAATTCGCCGCACGATCGCTGCAACGATCGCGCCGATGACGGCGAACAAGACCACGGCCACGAGAAACGCCAGCAGGCCGGGAAGAAAGCTAACCAGCACCACCAGCACGCGGTGCATCGACTGCCGAAGCGCGAATTCGATCTGCTGACCCATCATCCATTCCTTTCCGGACTGCAAGTGCATCTTGCCCGTCGTGCCATCGAGTTGAAGCAGGCGTGTCATGGATTGAATCGGTCCGGCCAGCGCCAGCGCGCGACCAGATAAGCTTTTTCGCGTTCGAACGCTGCTGCCGTCTCCTCGCGATGCGCTGCCGCGCTCGCATCATCGGTCACGGTCCTCAGCGTCGAAGCCACCCAGGCCAGGTACACGGGCGTGAACGCGCCGATAAGATGCCCGCGGTTCAGCGAGCGCAGATGAAACGCCAGCGCAAAGTCATATACCAGCCTCGCCCAGAGCGCCGGAGACATCACGAACGCTGCAGGCTCCGCGAGCGACAGCTTCTTCAGTGCAAGCAGCGACTGCGGCGGCAGCGCCAGCGACCATATCTCCTGCAGGTTTCTGTGCGCCAGCCTGAACGCTTCGACCATGCCCGGCAGCTCCTCTGCAAGATCACTGCTTTGGCCGGAGACGTTTGCAACCGGCGGACCCTCACGTGTTGCGCCGGCGGGTCCGCGTGACCGCTGCCAGAATGGAGCCTTCGCCTCGATATCCGCAAAGATGCTCGCGGCTACGCTTACGAAGAGCGTGTTGAAGTCCGAGCCCGGGGGTGCTGGTGGTGTGGGCGCACCTGTCTCGACCTGTCGCACGTTGAAAGCGGCCACAGCTGCTTCAGAAACTGGCCATAACGCCGCATCGGGTTGCGACGCCGCTTGCCGCTGCGCCACGGATGCCATCCGCTGCACCATTCGCCGCGACATTCCCGCATCCATCGGCAACGGAAACCGTATGTTCGCTGCGAACAGCGCCCTCGTGAGTGGATAGAGCAGTGCCGATGCGACGAGTCCATCGTGCGGTCCCAGCGAGTATGCCGGGACGATCAAGTCGGCGCCTGCGGCGATCTCATCGGCCATCCTGCGAATCGCACTGGGCTGCAACGACGTTACGTCTGAGCCGAAGAGCAGGACCTGCGCGGCGTCGTGCCGTTGTGCCAGCTCATTTGCGGCTATGTAGTCTCCCGCCGTCAGCACCCAGTCACTGCGAACTCGGGTGCCGTCGAAGATCGTGACCGGCAGTGCCGTCGCAGACTCCGGCTCTTCGATGTCCGGCGAAGCAATCAACACCTCATCCGGCCGGAACACCGTAGCGAGGTCCGCAAGAAATCCAGGCAGCACGTCCTCCGGCAGAGAAGGAACACACACCAGCAGCCGAGCACCGTTGCTCGGCTGAACCGCACTTGATGCAGTCGCGAAGTCCTGTGGCGGCCCGAAGCCTTCGATGCTGGAGGGAGATGCCATCGTCCCGAACTACCCTTCTTCAGCTTGGATGCGCTTGTTGAGAGTCTATGCCCTTTACTCGAGCAGTTCACCCACGCCCGCAAGCGGAATGTGCAGCCACGTCGGCCTGTTGTTCAATTCGTACGCCAGCTCGTAACAGGCCTTTTCCAGCAGCAGCGCGCGCAGAAACGCCTGCGCCTTCTCTGCGCTAGGCAGCAGAGGAGTGCCGTCCATCACCTCCTGGTAGCCGCGCAGGAACTCGCCGGAAGCCGAGTGCTCCCATAGCCTCGCCCAGGGCTCCAGGGTCGCGCTGTGTTCCGGACGCCGCTGGCTATGTCTCGCCAGCCCGGCATGAGCCGCATAGCTGAAGCTGCGCAGCATGCCCGCCACGTCTCGCAGCGGCGACTGCTTGCGGCGCCGCTCATCGAGCGACCGCGCCGGCTCTCCTTCGAAATCGACGATCACAAAATCCGTCCGAGCTCGCAGCAACTGTCCCAGGTGATAATCCCCGTGAATCCGTATCCGCTGCCCGAACTTTGATGGGTCGCCGCTCACTTCGGCGAGCCGTTCCTTCACAACTCCGCGGCGCGCCAGCACGTCCTGCGCCTTCTGGACGATCTCTGGTGAAAGCTCCTGGCCCGGAGTCGCGAGCGTGCGCTCCAGCGCCGCAAAAGCCGCAGTCACCTGCTGCTCCATCCGCTCGCGTTCGGTCGCAAGGTCCTCGCCGGTGAAGGGCTCTACCTCGAACGCAACGTCACTCGTCGGGCTCGCAAGCGCCAAATGCAGCTCGGCTGTCCTGCGTCCCAGCAGATGCGCGGCCTCCAGATAGAGCCCTGCGTGTTCCCGGGCCTCGGGCAACACGTTGCGCGTCTCTCCGAGCACGGCCGGTGCGCCCTCACTGGGCGGCGGCGGGCATCCTGCGACGGATTCGTAATAGCGCGCGAGCTCTTCCAGTGTCCATGCCCATCCGTCTCCCTGGTTGGTCGCGAACGCCTGCAGGAAAGCCACGGTAGCTCCATCGCTCGCGCGATGCAGATCGCCGAGATACGCCGGAATGTGCTCGAAGTGCGCGGTCTCCGTGAGGAACCGCGTCATCTCCACTTCGGGATTCTCTCCTGAACTCATGCGCCGGAAGAGCTTCAGAATCGCGAGATCACCAAAGATAATGCTTGTGTTCGACTGCTCGGCGGAACCCACCCGCGAGCTCGCTTCGAGCAGAGGACCACTGTTCAGGTCTCGCGAGCGCGCACTCAGCAAGGCTCGCTCCTCTCCGGTTGCCTGTTTCACGTCGCCTTCCGCGATCATGCGCAACAATGCTTTGCGGAAGCCCTCGTCTGCAGAGGCGTCGTACAGCACTGGGCCCTTCGCGTTGTTGTCCAGGGCTGCGATCACCGAGCGCGGTGAATGAGCGCGCAGATCCTCGGCCCGTTCTCCCGAGGCGACAGACAGCGGTATCTGGTAGACCTCCGCTGCTGTACTCGGCTCGTTCTTGTAGCAGACCTCCACTGCGGTCAGTACCGCTGGGCTCGATGGCACGGGGGTGGATGAACTGATCCGCGCCGACGAAATCGTTCGCGACTTTCCACCGAACCAACGTTGTTGCGCAATGTAGCCCGGCAACACCTGCTCCACAAACGACTGAGCCTCTGGCTTGAGAATGCCCTGCACCGTGAAGGATGCGGTAGCAGCGAGCTTGACGTCTGTCGCCGCGCTCCTGCTCTCGACGATCGCGGGTTCCGGGGTGCGCATCGCGGGCTGGATCTCCAGCCACAAAAAGCTATACGGCGCCAGCGTCAGTGGATAAGGTTGAGTTCCAATCTCGGGGAACGAAACGTACCCCAGCATCTCCACCGGCTGACGCCCCGCAAATCGCGCAAGGTCCAGCGCGACAGGCTGCGCAAACCGCGATAGATTCGCCACACAGAGAATCGTCTCTGACTGCAGTCCATCCGCGCTCTGATAATCGCGAATGTAGGCCAGGACCTTGCGGTTTTCCGGGTGCAAAAACTCTTGCGTTCCGCGTCCGAAGACCTGAAAAAGTTTCCGCAGCGCGATCATGTTGCGGGTCCAGTGCAGCAACGAGGAGGGATCCGACTGCTGCGCCTCCACGTTGATCGCCTGATAGCCCCAGATGGGATCCATGATCACCGGGAAGTACAGTTTCGCCGGCACTGCTCTGCTGAAACCTGCGTTGCGGTCGGAGTTCCACTGCATCGGCGTGCGCACACCGTTGCGGTCGCCGAGATAGATGTTGTCGCCCATCCCGATCTCGTCGCCGTAGTACATGATCGGCGTTCCGGGGAAGCTGAACAGCAGCGAATTCAGCAGCTCAATGCGGCGGCGATTGTTGTCCACCAGCGGCGCCAGCCTGCGCCGTATGCCGACATTGATGCGCATGCGCGGATCGGCCGAGTACGCCAGGTACATATAGTCGCGCTCGTCATCGGTCACCATCTCGAGCGTCAGTTCGTCGTGATTGCGAAGAAAGATGCCCCACTGGCAGTTGGGGGGGATGTCCGGCGTCTGCGCCATGATGTCTGTGATCGGCAGGCGGTCCTCCTGCCGGATCGCCATGTAGATGCGCGGCATCAGGGGGAAGTGAAACGCCATGTGGCACTCATCACCGTCGCCGAAGTACGGCCGCACATCCGCCGGCCACTGGTTCGCCTCGGCGAGAATCATGCGATTCTCGTACTCCTCATCGAGCACCGCACGAATCTGCTTGATCTTCTCGTGTGTGATGGGCAGGTTCTCGCAGTTGGTTCCGTCGCGCTCGACCAGGTACGGAATCGCGTCGAGCCGCAGCCCGTCGACTCCCATGTCCAGCCAGAAGCGCATTGCCTTCAGCACTTCTTCCATCACCGCCGGATTGTCGAAGTTCAAATCCGGCTGATGCGAGAAGAAGCGATGCCAGTAGTACTGCTGCGCGACCTCATCCCATGTCCAGTTCGACTTCTCCGTGTCCGTGAAGATGATTCGCGCGTCTTTGTAGAGCTGGTCCGTGTCGCTCCACACGTAGTACTCGCGCTCCGGCGATCCCTTTGGCGCCCTGCGCGCACTCTGAAACCATGGATGCTGGTCGCTCGTGTGGTTGATGACCAGCTCGATCATCACCTGCATGTTGCGCTCGTGCGCCGCATCCAGAAACTGCCGGAAGTCGTCGATCGTTCCATACGACGGATTTACGTCCGTGTAGTTTGCGATGTCATATCCGTCGTCGCGCAGCGGGGAAGGGAAGAACGGCAGGATCCAAAGGCAGGTCACGCCGAGGTCCTGCAGATAATCCAACTTAGAGAGCAGCCCCTGAAAGTCTCCGATGCCGTCGTCGTTCGAGTCCATGAACGCACGGACGTGCAGCTCATAGATGACCGCGTCCTTGAACCAGAGAGGATCGGTTGCGCTGCAGGGCTTCTTCACTCGCTCGTGCCTTTCATCAGTTCTTCTGCTGCGATTGGATGCAGCGCTCGGCGCTTCGTCTGGCTATGGCCTCACAAGCTCGGGTCTCACGATCCTAAACACGTGCGCCGGAATCTCCCACGGCCGCAGCGCGACATAATTCCACTGGCCATTCCAGCTATACTTCGCGCCCGTCAACAAGTCTTCAACAACAAAGCTTCCCGTCCATGGCAGCCCGAGGGCATCCACTTTCAAGTCCAGCCACGCCGTCTGCTCGTTGGCCGTGTCCAGATTCACCACCACCAGAATCACGTCGCTCTGGTCCGCTGTCGCCTTGGAATAACACAGCAGCTGCGGATTGGGCGCATCATGAAATACCAGGTGCTCGTTGCGCTGCAGCGCCGGGTGCTCCTGCCGGATTCTGTTCAGCCGCGTAATCAGCGGAGCGATCGACTCCGGTGCATTTCGGTTCCACTCGCGCAGCTGATACTTCTCGCTGTCCAGGTACTCCTCGCTCCCGGTCTTTCCCGCGGCAGGTTTCGCCGGCCGCCACTCGCAGAGCTCATAGGCCGGCCCATAGATTCCCCAGTTCGCGCTGAGCGTCGCGGCCAGCACCGCACGCAACTGAAACACCGCACGCCGCTTCACCGGATCCGGTTCCTGCAGCTGCGCGTGCAGGATGTCCGGTGTATTCGGCCACACGTTTGGCCGGAAGAAGTCCGATACCGGTGGGTTCGAGATCTCCTCAAAGTACTCCTGCAGCTCGCCCTTCGTCGTCCTCCACGTGAAGTAGGTATAACCCTGCGTGTATCCCGCCTTCGCGAGCGAGTACATCACGTGTGGGCGCGTAAACGCCTCCGCCAGGAAGATCACCTCCGGGTGCGTCTTGCGAACCTCGGCAATGCACCACTCCCAGAACGGCAGCGCCTTTGTGTGCGGATTGTCCACGCGAAACACGCGCACGCCATGATCGATCCAGAACTTGAACACGCCGAACAGCGCATCCCACAGCGCGCGCCACTCCTTCGACTCAAAATTCAGCGGATAGATATCCTGATACTTTTTCGGCGGATTCTCCGCGTACTGAATCGTCCCGTCGGGCCGGATCGTGAACCAGTCCGGATGCTTCTTTACCCACGGATGATCGGGCGAGCACTGAAACGCGATATCCAGCGCGATTTCCATGCCGTGCCCGTGCGTCGCTTGCACGAGGTGCTCGAAATCCTCCATCGTGCCCAGCTGCGGATGAATCGCCGTGTGCCCACCTTCGGGGCCGCCGATCGCCCATGGGCTTCCCAAATCATCGGGGTCGGCCTTCACAGAGTTGTTCTTCCCCTTGCGATACTGCACGCCGATGGGATGAATCGGAGGCAGATACACAATGTCGAAACCCATCGCTGCAATCTCAGGCAGCAGCGTCTCGACGTCGCGAAACGTGCCATGCTGCCCTGGCACCGGCGAGGTCGAGCGCGGAAACAGCTCGTACCACGCCGAAAATCTCGCCCGCTCCCGGTCCACCCACAGCGGAAGCTCGCGATCCAGGCGAGTCGCCAAACTGAGGTCCGGATACTTCGCCACCAATGCTTCGAGTTCGGGCGTCAGAGGGGATTCATAGAACGGCAGATTCTTGTCCGCGAGAGTTCGCATCTGCGCCGCCGCGTCCGCGAGCCTCTTCGCATCTGCGCCTTCAGCACGAGTCGCCGCTTCGTCCAGCAGTTTCGCTCCGATCTGCAGAGCCAGCGGGATATCCTGCGGGACCACCTGCTCGGTCGGGTGCTTCGGGTCCGGCTGAGCGTCCAGTCGCTTGACCAGATCGTGCGTCCAGGTGTCGAAGTGGTCGATCCAACCCTCGATGGTGAAACGCCACGCGCCCATCTGGTCGACCGGGAAGCGCGCCTGCCACAGGTCATTCGTCAGCGGTTCGAATCGTGTCTGGTTCCACTCACGCTCGCTCTCATGCCGGTACAGCAGCCGACCGGCAACATGATCGTGGCCGTCGCCGAAGATCGCTGCCGTTACTTCGACGACATCGCCGACGACGCGCTTGGCCGCATATCGGCCGCCGTCCACCTGCGGCTGCACCTCCTCGATCACGACGCGCCGGCGTCCTTCGCTCGGTTTCATGCTGCTGTCGCCTCCACTTCTAACTCCCCTGCGATCTGCAGTCTAACGCGGCCGGAAGGCTCCTCCGGGTTTGCTCTGCATCCAAATCCCTTAGAAGCAAGAAAACCGCCTGTTGTTCCCACGGCCATTTCAAACGCCGCACATCAGAATGGAGGTCCCTTTGCCGGAGTGGTTCCGAGGCCGAGAGCGCAAGCCTCTTCACGGGTCCCGCATTGAGGACTACGCCGTCATCGGCGATCTCGAAACCGCTGCACTCGTCAGCCGTGAGGGCTCCATCGACTGGCTCTGCTGGCCGAACTTCGCGTCCGGCGCCTGCTTCGCCGCCCTACTCGGCACGACCGAGAACGGATACTGGAGTCTGCGCCCCGCCGGGAAGGTGACTGCGATCCAGCGCCGCTATCGCCCTGGCACCCTGATTCTGGAAACTACCTTCACCACCGCAAGCGGCGAGCTCCTCCTGACCGACTTCATGCCGCCGCGCGGCAAGCACTCGGACGTCGTTCGCGTCGTCCGTTGCACGAGCGGCAAAGTCGACGTTCGTATGGAGCTCGTCATCCGCTTCGACTATGGCCTTACGATTCCGTGGGTTACAACGGCCGACCACGAACTCCGCGCGGTCGCCGGACCCAATATGACCGTCCTCCGCGCTGAATGCACCGGCGGCAAACCCGCGGAGCTCCACGGCGAAAACCTGAAAACCGTCAGCGAATTCACCCTGCGCGAAGGACACCAGCAGTGCTTCGTTCTTACGTATGCCGGATCGACTGAAGAGGTTCCGGAGCGCGTTCCCGTTGATTCTGCGTTCGACGACACTGAGAGTTTTTGGCGCGAGTGGATCGGCCGTTCCAAATACAACGGCGCTTACAAGGAGATGGTCGAGCGCAGCCTGCTGACGCTCAAGGCGATGACTTACCTTCCCACCGGCGGGATCGTCGCCGCGGTCACAGCCGGCCTTCCCGAGCAGATCGGTGGTGAGCGCAACTGGGACTACCGCTACTGCTGGCTCCGTGACACGGCGTTCACGCTGCTCGTGCTGATGCGCGCCGGCTACACCGACGAGGCCGTCGGCTGGCGGCTGTGGCTGCTGCGCGCTATCGCCGGCTCACCCGATCAACTGCAGACGCTCTACGGCATCGGCGGCGAGCGCAAGCTGGTCGAGTGGGAGGCCGCCTGGCTTCCCGGATACGAGAACTCTAGACCAGTGCGCATCGGCAATGCCGCATCCGAGCAGTTTCAGCTCGATGTCTACGGCGAGATCGCGGTTGCGCTCGCTCGTACACCCGAGGCAGCCGAAGACATTCGCGTTCCCGCCACCGACCTGCAGGCCCATCTTGTCGACCACCTCTGTGACATCTGGCACCTTCCAGACGAGGGTATCTGGGAGGTCCGCGGCGGGCGCAAGCACTTCGTCCACAGCAAGGTGATGGCCTGGGTCGCACTCGATCGCGCCGTGAAGCACTATGAGCGCTACGATGGCGCCGGCGACGTGAAGCGCTGGCGCAAGAATCGCAATCAGCTGCATGCCGAGATATGCAAGAAAGGCTTCAACAAGCGCCTCAACTCGTTTACGCAAAGCTATGGATCCACCAATCTCGATGCGTCGTGTCTGCGGCTTCCGCTTGTCGGTTTTCTTCCACCCGATGACCCGCGCATCGTCGGCACCATCGATGCGATCCAGAAGAAGCTGATGCGCGATGGCCTGGTGCAGCGCTATAACACGGCGAAAACGAAAGACGGTCTCAGCGGGACGGAGGGAGCCTTCCTCGCCTGCAGCTTCTGGCTCGTCGTTGCTCTCTGGCTCATCGGCCGTCGCGATGAGGCGACACAACTGTTCGAGCGCTTGCTTTCACTGGCCAATGATGTCGGCCTGCTCAGCGAGGAGTACGATGCGAAGAACGGCCGAATGCTGGGTAACTTCCCGCAGGCGCTCTCGCATATCGCTCTCGCACACGCAGCATTCACGCTCTCGGAACAGTGGCAGCCTGAACCCTACTCTCCCGACCTGTAACTCTCGCGGATGCAACTCGGGCCGCGCATGCAACCTCCTCTCGTGAGCAGCGAGTCTATCGGGAATGAGACTGCATCAGCTCTCGATTCAACCCCTCGGACCTCGCCGCAAAATCGATGGTCCGTCGAAGGAGATCCAACGCCCGTGAAGCGAGTGCCCAGCGCGACCTATCGGCTGCAATTGCACAAGGGCTTCACGTTCGATGACGCCTCCGCGATCGCCGATTATCTTCGTGCTCTCGGTGTCAGCCACGTCTACAGCTCGCCGTACCTGCAGGCCGCGCCCAACAGCATGCACGGCTATGACGTGGTTGATCACCGGAGCGTAAACGAGGAGCTTGGAGGCGCTCAGGGGCACGAGCGCTTCTGCCGCCGGCTCGGTGAGGTCGGCCTCGGCCAGGTGCTCGACATCGTGCCCAACCACATGAGTCTGGGCGAGCAGAACCGCTACTGGCACGATGTGCTGGAGAACGGCCATAACAGCCGCTACGACAGCTTCTTCGATATTGACTGGAACCCCAACGAGGAGCGGCTGCGCGACAAGGTTCTCGTGCCCATCCTTGACGATCAGTACGGCCGAGTGCTGCAGCGCGGCGGGATCTTCGTCGAGCGGCAGGGCGCAACGTTCATCGTCAAAGCGTCCGGACAGACGTTGCCAGTGACTCCCGAGAGTCTTGCCGGGCCGCTCACGCGTGCTGCCGAGTACGCGAAGAGCGACACGCTGAATTTTCTCGCTGCCAGCTACGGCCGTCTTCCCGTCGCGGAGTTCGGCGAGCGGCGCACGGTGCTCGCACGCCATCGCGACAAGGTCGTGCTGCACAATCTACTCGAGCAACTGCTCAACCAGGACGAGCGCGTCCGCGAAGGTGTCGATCGTGCGATCCGCGAGCTCAACGAAAACATCGATGAGCTTGACTCTTTCCTCGAGCAGCAGCACTTCCGGATTGCTTACTGGAAGACCGCCGATCAGCAGCTCGGCTATCGGCGCTTCTTTGACGTCAACACCCTCATCGGCCTTCGCGTCGAGCGCGAATACGTCTTCGAGGAAACGCACGCCCTCATCCTCAAGTGGCTCGAAGAAGGCGTACTCGATGGCGTGCGAGTCGATCATCCGGACGGCCTTCGCGATCCGCTGCAGTACTTCCAGCGCCTTCGCGACC
>DASYBN010000045.1:0-18956 GCA_036500785.1 Acidobacteriaceae bacterium | reverse complement strand
ATGCACACCCGCTGCCAGCGACGGAACCGTGATCGACGCGTTTCCGTTTGCACCCAGGGGCGCAGTGCCCAGTTGCGTCGAGCCATCGCTGAAGACGATCGTGCCCGATGCAACAGCCGCTCCCTCGTTCGTCAACCGTGCCGTAAGGACGATGGAACTGAGCGTCAGAGCCGGATTCACCGACGACTCCACGACAATCGCAGTCGACTGCTTCACAATTACCGAAACCGGCGACGAGATCGACGCACGTTCGCGCTCATCGCCGGCGTACGAGGCCACAACGCTGTGCGTGCCGGGACTAAGCGTCGTCACCGTGAGCGACGCGATACCTTGACTGTTGAGCGCTGCGTTCGCGATCGCCACGCCATCCGCGGTAAACGTGACAGGTCCGGCAGGTGAGCCTCCATTGCTCGTCACCGTCGCCGTGAGCGTCAGCGGGGTGTTATAGCTCGAGAGCACCGTACTCGCGGCGAGCGCAATCTGCGTCGTCGCACTCACGATCGTTTCGGTCAGCGATGTTGATGCAGCGGCAACGTTCGAGTCACCCATATAGCTGATGGTGATGTTGTCCTGCCCCACGCTAAGCGAAGAGGTGTGCAACACCGCAGCCCCATTTCCGTCCAGCTGGACGATGCCGAGCACTGCTGTGCCGCTGCGAAACACAACCGCACCGGTTGCCGTTTGGCCGCCGCTTGCAACGATCGCGGCTGCCAACGCGACATCCGAACCAGCGACTGTGGGATCTGCACTCGACGTCAGCGTTGCACTCGCCGACGCTACTATGCGCTCACTCGTTGCAGCCGAAGTGGAGCTCGCATGCTGCGAATCGCCGTTATATACCGCAGTGATCGCGTGCACTCCGAATCCGAGAGCTGGAACACTCAGCACCCCAGTGCCATTCGCGCCAAGTCGCGCAGTGCCAAGACTCGTCGCGCCGTCAAAAAAGGCAATGGTGCCCGAAACACCAGGACTGTCGCTGACAACGCTCGCTGTAAACGTAACCGGTTCACCGGCGGTACCTGGGTTTGAGCTTGCGCTGAGGGCGGTGGCTGTCGCCGCAAGCTGCACCGTAACAACGGTCGTCGGCGAGGTTACGGAAGAGTTGTCCTCATCACCGCTGTACACAACTGAAAGCCGGTTCGTCCCCAGAGGCAAAGAGCTTGTCACGAAACTGAACTGCCCAGTCGGCGGGACCGGCTGCGAGGCAATCGTGTTCCCGCCATTTCGCAGCATTAGCGTGCCCGTGGGTTTTATTCCGGGACCGGTCATGCCTCCTGCCACCGTAACCGCGGTGCCCACGTCCACGTTGTTCGCAGGCCCACTGATCGTCACTGTCGGTTCCGCCAAAGCGACGATCTCGCTCAATGCCGACGACGTGATGCCCGAGTAATTCGCATCTCCGTTGTACGTGGCTGTGAGCGTGTGAGAGCCGACCGCAAGCGTACTGATACTGAGGATCGCTGTGCCTTGCACGCTGAGCGGCACTGTACTCAAAGCCGATAGGCCGTCGTTGAATGTCACCGTCCCGATAGGTACACCGGTTGAGCTTGCGATCGTGACCGTCAGGTTCAGCGGCTCGCCCGCAAGCACGCTCGCGGCCGACGAGGTCATCGCTACCGTCGTTGTGGCCTTCTGTATCTGTTCGAGTAAGGCTGCAGAGTTGCTGACCGTGTAGTTCGTCGCGCCGCCATACGCTGCCACAATACCGTGCGTTCCGACCTGCAGGGCACTCACTGCTATCGTCGCGTTGCCATGTCCGTCAATCGCAACGGTTCCCAACGATGTGTCGCCATCCGTGAACGTCACCTGGCCCGTCAGGGGTCCGTCCGCATTCGCGCCTTGCACCAGCGCAACCGTTGCTGTCAGGTGCAGTGTCGCACCCGCAGAGAGGGGATTCCCATCCGAGGTCAGCGTTGTCACCGTCGCAATCTGTGCCACGGTCTCCAGCAGCCCGCTGCTCGTATAGCTGACCGCATCATCTGTGTCGCCGCTATAGGTCGCGACGATCTCGTGATTGCCCGGGCCCAACGAGTTAACAGTCAGGGTTGCCGTCGAACCGTTCAGTGTCGCAGGCGAGCCCGGCATCAGCGTACCGTTGTCCTTGAACGCAACCGAGCCGGTAGGCGTAAAGCCATCCGTGCCGCTTACAACTGCGGTCAGGGTGACCGCGTCGCCCACGGTGGGATTCGCGTTCGTTGTCGACAATGTCGTCGTGGTCGCGGCCTGATCGATAGACACACTGGCCGCACTCGACGTCCCCGCAGCATTGCTCGCATCACCGGAATACTTCGCGGTGAGCGTATGCGTTCCCGGCGCCAACTGGGTTGTCGAGAAGCTCGCAGTGCCTCCACTCAACGCCACCGTTGCTCCCGGGAGTGCCGTGCCGCCGTCATAGAACGTGATCGTTCCCGTTCCATTCGACGGCGTTACCGTCGCCGTGAGGGTCACGTTGTTCGTCACCGTCGTCTCCGTCGGGTTCAGCGCGAGCGCGATCGTCGCCTGCTGCTTTACCGTCTGCTGCATCGTCCCGGACATCGCCTCATTGTTCGCATCGCCCGAATAGCTGGCGGTGATCGTATGCTGGCCGACTGTCGAAAATGACGCGGGACAGGCTGCGCTCTCGCCGCTGAGGTTTACGTTGCTGCACAGCGTGGTTACTCCATCCGTGAATGTCACCGCGCCGGTGAGCGCCCCCTGGTTCATGTTCGTCACCGTCGCCGTGAGCAGCACATTCTGGTTCAAGACACTCGGGCTTGCGCTCGAGGTCACTGTCACCGTCGTTGGATTCACATCAAGCCCATTGCCCCAGATGTCAATAACCACTGGCGTGTTCGCCGCATCCGACCGGAGCGTTACCGATCCCGTCAGGTTCTGCTGCGCGATCCACGGCGCAAACTCTACTCCCACCACGCACGTCGTTCCGTGGGGCGTCGGCTGCGTGAAGCTGCACGTCGTCGTTCCCGCATCCAGCTCTGCATTGCTCAGAGTTGGCGCAGAAAGATTCAGGTCCGTATTCCCATCGCTGTCCACGTTCTCCGTCTGCACATCGGCCGACACCTTGGTCGCCTTCGTATCCAGAAACTGTGGCATCGAGAACGGCGTGGCCGCGACCTCCCGAATGCGATCATTGTGCGTATCCGCGAAGTAAAAGTCGCCGTTCTGCGCAAAGTACAGTGCGTACGGTCCATTCACCTGAGCCACGTTCGCGGCCTTGCCATCACCCGAAAAGCCCTCTGATCCTGGCATGCCGATGATCGTCTGGATCAATGCGGTACCGTTCGCTACGCCGCTGCCGGGGCTCACCTTGCGAATGCAATGATTGCCGGAGTCGGCAACATAGAGATCGCCCGCTGGATCCAGCGCGACGCCATACGGTTGATTGAGCGCCGCCTGGATCGCCGGTCCGCCATCGCCGCCGAAGGTCTGGTAGTTACTTCCGGCAACCGTCGAGATTACGCCGCCGATCACTCTCCGGATCCGGCTGTTGCCGGTGTCCGCGATATACAGCGCGCCGTCTGGACCAATGGCGACGGACCAGGGCATGTTCAGCATGTTTGCTGTCGCCGTTCCCTCGCCAGTGTAGGCGGCCTCTCCCGGTTCACCCGCCACAGTGCTAATCGTGCCATTCGTCGCATCCACCTTGCGCACAATATCGTTGCCTGTGTCGGCAATGAATAGGTTGCCTGCCGCATCAAACGCAACCCCTTGCGGCCCCGAGAGCCTCGCTGCGGTCGCAGCGCCTCCATCTCCGGCAAAGCCTGCACTGCCCGGCATGCCCGCAATCGTCGTGATCACATTGGTGACCGCATCAATGCGTCGGATAACATCGTTCCCGCTATCCGCAAAGTAAATATTGCCCGCGCCATCGATCGCCAGCCCCGAAGGCTCATTCACCTCCGCGCTCGTCGCCGGCCCTCCATCACCCGAGTACCCAAAGGTGCCGTCTCCCGCGATCGTCGAGATTTTGCCGCTCGTATCTACAATGCGAACGCGGCCGTTCAGCGTGTCCGAGATGAATATCCGCCCGGAAGGGTCGACTACGATGCCGTACGGCAGATAGAGCGACGAAGCGTTCGCTGGATAATTCTCATTGCCCGGTGAATAGGTCCAGAACTGATTGCCAGCAATCGTGTTGATTACGCCCGGGTCCAACACCGAGAGTGATCCCTCGCCAACTCCCGAGAGCAGCGCACTACCGAGCAGCGTGCTTCCATCGCTCGATTTCACGAGCACAGCGCCTGTGCGCAAGCCCGGGTATTTCGGCGTGAACACAACCGTCGCGGTGCAAATGGTACCCACCGGCGGCGCTGGTTCATCGGCCGTGCAAGTTTCGGACGTGATCGAAAAGTCCAGATTCTCAACACCCTGCGTTACCGCGCTAAGAGCATAGGTCGGCGCGGTAGACGTCAGCGTGATCGGCACCGTGATCGACGCCGAGCTCTGGCCCACCGTGGTTGTGCCGGGGAATTGGGTGACGCTCTGCGCGCTCACAGTCTGTGCCGTGAGCAGGCCGCAACACACCAGGAGCTTCGTGACGATCAGCCGATTGAGTTTGGATTGAAAAAGGACACGCACCCTCTGTTTATCGGTAGAGAGTAGGGGAACTTGAGGTGCCTCTTCTTCTAGTCGTCGTTCTCTCTTTCTTTCTATCGGCCCGAAGGAGCTCTATCTTTGTATTCCTGCGATCATGTGCGGTGCTCAGTGAAAATCATGCGAACGCATCTCAATATTCTGTTCTGAAAGCGCGCGCAATCGCACCGCTTTCACATGAATCACCCCATCCTGGTTCTGCAGCGGTCCCTC
The DNA here is from genome assembly GCA_036500785.1 of Acidobacteriaceae bacterium. Taxonomy (GTDB): domain Bacteria; phylum Acidobacteriota; class Terriglobia; order Terriglobales; family Acidobacteriaceae; genus Granulicella. The sequence continues at coordinate 14,153 of DASYBN010000045.1, read as the reverse complement.
CGCCAGAATGAACTTGCTCCTCGTCACAACGGTGCGCTGGCGTTCATACAAATCAGGCGTCACAATCACGTTCGCAATACCCGTCTCATCCTCCATCGACAAAAAGATGAACCCCATCGCCGTTCCTGGCCGCTGCCGCGCAATCACGCATCCAGCCGCCCGCACAAACGATCCATCGCGCACGCCCCCCAACTCCTTCGCCGAAAGCACCCGTTCGCGCTTGAGTTCCTCTCTGCGATACGCCATCGGATGCCGCCCCACCGTTAGCCCCGTGCCCGCGTAATCCGCCACCATCCGCTCCGTCGTTGACATCTGCTTCAGCGGAGCAATACCCGTCGCCACATCACAACTCTCGCGCAACACCTCACTGTTCGCCCGCAGCAATGGTCCCTCCCGCCGTCCAGCACGCTCGACTTGCCACAGTGCATCGCGCCGATGCTCTATTCCATCCAGCTTGTTCAGCGCACCAATTCGCGCCAGAGTCGTCATCTCCTTCCGGTTCAGCTCCGGCACCCGCACCACCAGATCCTCCACCGAACAAAACGCGCCGCCACACCGCGCCTCCGCAATTGCTTCGCCTGCCTGTCTGCGCAGTCCCTTCGCGTATCGCAGCCCCAGCCGCAGCGCGAGCGTTCCATCGCTCTCATGTTCCACCGTGCACGCCCATGCTGACACCTGCACATCGATCGGCTTCACGCGCAGCCCATGCCGTTGCGCATCTTTCACGAGCACCGCCGGCATATAAAACCCCATCGGCTGATTGTTCAAAATCGCGCAGGTAAACGCCGCCAGATATCTCACCTTGAAGTACGCTGACGCATACGCGATCAGTGCAAAGCTTGCCGCGTGCGACTCCGGAAATCCATACAGCGCAAACGAGCTGATCTGCTGAATAATCTCTTCCTGCGTTTTTGTATCAATCCCATTGGCCGTCATCCCATCGCGCATGCGGCCCTCAAGATTCTTCATTCGCTCCCACGACCGCCGCATTCCCACCGCGCGGCGCAGCTCTTCGGCTTCCGCTCCCGTGAAGTTCGCCACCGTCATTGCGATGCGCAGCAGCTGCTCCTGAAACAGCGGCACACCCAGCGTCCTCTTCAACACCTGCTCCAGCGATGGATGCGGATACGTCACTTTTTCTTTGTGTTGTCGTCGCCGCATGTACGGGTTCATCATTTTGCCCACAATCGGCCCGGGCCGAATAATCGCCACCTGCACCACCACGTCATAAAACTTCTCCGGCTTATTTCGCGGCAGCGACGCCATCTGCGCGCGGCTCTCCACCTGAAACATCCCCACCGTATCCGCGCACTGCAGCGTCTTGTATACCTCGTCATCCTCGGGCAGATGCGCCAGGTCCACCTCATCGCCATAGTGTCGCGGAATCAACTCCAGACAATCCTTCAGCACCGCCATCATTCCCAGCCCCAGCAAATCCACCTTGATGATCCCCAGGTCCGCGCAGTCTTCCTTGTCCCATTGCACGACTGTGCGCCCCGGCATCGACGCACGCTCAAGCGGCACCACCGCATCCAGCGCTCCCTGGCAGATCACCATGCCGCCCGAGTGCTGGCCGAGATGCCGCGGCAGATCCTGAATTCGCATGCAAAGCTCCAGGTACTTCGCAATGCGCGGATGCCCCAGATCGAACCCTGCATTCCTGAACGAGTGCGCGATCGTATCCGTAGGCCCGCGCCACTCAAACTGGCTCACCAATCCCGCCAGCCGCGCCAGCGACTCCTCATCGAATCCCAGCGCCTTGCCCACCTCGCGTGCCGCACTCTTCCCGCGATACGTAATCACATTCGCGCACATCGCCGCGCCCAGCTCGCCATATCGCCGATACACATACTGAATCGCCTGCTCTCTCTTCTCCTCCGAGGGCAAATCCAGATCAATGTCCGGCCACTCGCCTCTGTTCTCACTCAAAAATCTCTCGAACAGCAGATCCATCCCCACCGGATCAATCGCTGTAATCTCCAGCGCATAGCACACCGCCGAGTTCGCCGCGCTCCCACGCCCCTGAATCAAAATGCCGTTCTCCTTGCAGAACCGCACAATGTCCCACACGATCAAAAAATATCCCGCAAACCCCAGCTTCGCAATCAGCGCCAGTTCCTTCTCCACCTGCGCCTTCGCACGCTCACGCAGCCCCGCATCGCGCCACCGGCGCGCCACACCCTCATCCACACGCTTAGCGAGAAAGCTGTCCATCGACTCGCCATCCGGCACCGGATACCTTGGAAACTCATATCCAAGATCCGTCAGCTCAAACCCCAGCCGTGCTGACAGTTCGCATGTTGCCTCCGTCGCTCCCCGCACATCGCGAAACAGTTCCATCATCTCCTTGCCGGATCGCAGGTACCGCTGACCATTCACCGCCAGCAATCTCCCTGCCCGATCCAGCTCGGTGTGGTTCCTCACCGCCGTAAACAGATCGAGAAGCTCGCGGTCGTACGCCGTCGCATAGCGCACGCCATTCGTCGCAATCACCGGTAACTTCAGCGTGCTTGCAATGCGCAGTGCCGCCTGGTTCCTCCACTCCTCCTCGCGCTCATGGTGCCGCTGCACTTCGACATACACATTCCCTGCACCAAAAATCCTCAGCAGCTTTTCGACCGTCTCTCGCCCCGCCGCTTCACCGCCACGCATCAACGCCGCAGCCAGCGGTCCCTCATCACCACCCGTCAAACACACCAGTCCCTTCGCATACTCCTCTAAATCCGCAACCGTCGCCGCACCCTCAGCCTTCGTCCTCTCGCGCATCTTTGATCGCGTCAGCATCCGGCATAAGTTCTGATATCCCTCGCGCGACTCACACAGCAGCGCCACCCGCGCCGGTTCAACAGCACACTGATGCGGCAGCCACTCCGCTGGCCTTAGCCTTTCACCCATCCCCGCAACCGCAACCTCCGCCCCCACATGCGCTTTCACACCATTCTGCTTCGCACTCGTATGAAACCGCGCCGACCCATACACCCCGTTCCGATCCACCAGCGCCATCGCAGGCATCTGCAACGCCACAGCGCGCTCGACTAATTTTTCCGGCTGCGACGCACCCTCGAGAAACGAAAACGCACTCGCCGCATGTAGCTCGACATATCTCTCGCTCATACGCGCTCGCGATCGTTAGTCATACAGCCCCGTCACCCGCCACACGTCATCGCACAAATCTCGTGTCAACGAGCAGCACATCATCCCCCCACTCATCACGCGCCCCACCACATCCCACTCCTCCACCTTCCATAGCCTGTCGTTCCACCACTCTCCGCTCGCCATCCACGGCCCATACGTGTGCTCCACCACGACGCGCTGCTCGCGAAACCAGAACTCCTTCGGCTGCCCATCTTCCATCCGCACCGCGACACGCTCCGCCGGACGCACCCTCCGCACCGCCGCACGCTCCGGCACTTCCTCAATTCGCAACTCACTTGCATCCGGCACGCGAAACTCCTCGATTCGCCATCCCTCAGCCGCATGCGTGTCTTCGAGCACAACCCTCCCCACATTCCCATCGCCCAGCATTGATCTCAACTGCGCCAGCGTCACATCCAGCCGCGCCGCCTCCGGCAGCGGGGGAGAGAACAGCCCCATCTGGATCTTGCTGCGGTCACCCGGCTCAGCCTCCACTACCACCGCCACAACCGCAGCCTCCGGCGGATGCGCCTGCAGCTCCAAATGCAACAGTCTCACCCAAAATTGCTTCTCATTCGTCGCCTGCGCCGGCCGCACCCTGCGCGCATGCGTCCCTCCATCCTCAAGCTCCAGCCGAACCGTCACATCGGCTAGCGCCACTAGCCGGGCCTTAGCCCGCACAATCAACTGCTCCAGCATCACGGCCACGCCAAACATCAGCGAGTCCAGCGACTCCAGCGGAAACTCCAACTCCTGCCGCTCCACCAACCGCAGCTGCGACACCATCGGCTGAAACAGATGCGGCAACTGCCCGCGCGCCATCTCCTGCAGCGATCCCCCGTCCTGTCCCATTCGCGCAATCAACTCCGCACGCGGCAGCGTCGCGAGTTGCCCCAGCGTCTCGATCCCCCACAACGCAAATACCTCACGCTGCTGCTCACTCACTGGCAAAGAATCGACCGGCAGTGTCGCGAGCGCCAGCGTCTCCTCTCCGTCCGCGATCACCTCAACCGCGCGACGCCGCGTGCCACCCTTCACCACAGACGCAGCCTTCGCCAGGCACACCGCCGCATGAAAGTTTCGGCTTACCACCACCCGTGCCTGCATCCCCAGGCTCCGCACATGCACCAGCACCCTGCGCGCCAGCACCTCCGGCGGACCAAATAGCGCCTCCATTCCCGCAATATCCAGCACACACAGAAATACAGAATCGCTCTCTGCACTTACCTCCTCCACCGACGGCGAGTACCCGCCGACACACTCAAACAAAACCTCCCGCGCGGCCTGCTCCATCATTCGCGAGCGCTTGAGTACCTTCACCTGCGGAAAGGTCTCCACATCTGTGCGATTCATCTCGCTGCGCAATCCCATCAGCCGCGCCTTCGTCGTCAGCGAGCACACCCGCTCCAACGGCCGCTCACCCTCCATTACCACGCACGTACTCTCACCCAGCTCCGGCCGCAACCGCAGCACCGCCTGCACCGGAAACTCCCGCAGATACACACACGCATACAACTCCTGCTTCATAGCCCGACACCTCGCCGTCCTGCCCATACTGCCTTGCTCTTCCACGTAGTGGCGCGAAGCGCGTCGGCTGCATGCAATGCCGCGTTGGCTCCATGCGATGGCTGGGGAGGCTTCCGGATCGACACCACATTGCTGGGCTCAAGCTCAAAGCGCCTGCGCACCACCTCAACCTTCGGCTTTAATCCTGCAAACACCGTCGGCTCGGCCAGAATCTCTTCCGCCTGCATCCGCAGCACCACCTCCGCCGAGCTCTTCGCGCACGCGTACTGCGTCAACAGCACCACGCTCGCCCGCGTCCTTTCCGCTGCCGCGCGATACCGGAACCACGTTGCTAAAGGCACGCGCGAAACAAACTCCGGTGCCAAGCTCCCCATATCGATCACCACCGCGCCGAACCCGCCTGCCTGCAGCAGCAGATCGGCCGCCCGCATTGCCTGCTCCATCCGCCCCCAATGCTTCCGGGAAACCTGCTTTCTCAAAACACCGTCCTCTCGACCGGAGCACGGCAAAGCCGAGCGGGGCGGAGAGAGCCGTGCATTTGTCGTGGCTTTTCCTTCTGTCATCCTCGAATCGGGGTCCTTGGCGAGCTCTGTTCCGTTGGGTGGAGTAGGGGATCTGCGTATCGCGATCTCCACCCTCGCCGGCCGCCGCGTCACCTGCTCCGCACACCGCGGCCCCAATGCACCCACTGCATCCGCCAGTCCCTTCACCTCTCCGCGCGGATGCGCACCGAAACCCCCACCATGCAGCCCCTTCTTCACCGCCGACGGCACAAAATACTGCTCGGGAACCTTGAACTCGAACCTCCGCCGCTGCTCCACCTCGCCCGCCACCCCACAGCGCACCCAAAGCATTCGCCGCAGATCGACCCCCGCTGCCGCCGCCGACACAGGATCAAGCGCATCCGTCACATCAATCCACGCGCACACCTTTCCCGCACGCGTCAGTCCCGCCACAAACGCCAGCGCCACCGCCGTCCTGCCTGAGCACTCCGGTCCCACCACCTCACTCACCGCGCCTTCCGGCAAGCCCCCGCCCAGCAGCTCATCCAGCGCGCCAATCCCGGTCGCCTGGACCGCGCTCCGCACCTTCATTGCCGGCGTCAGCGCCGCCGGAATCCTCCGCTCGAGAGCCGCCTCAATCTGCTGTCGAAGAATCGCCGCCGAAGCCATATCTTCGCCATATCTTCGCCGCATGCAAGGCGGAATGCAAATGCCCTTTGCACCGTACGCGGTGCGGTAAATACCGCAATCTATTGAGAAAATTAGCGGATCAGCTCAGCGAAAAAAACCTAAAGGCTAATTTCACCGCTGTCCTCCTGAAATCGCGTCAGCCGTGTTCGAGCGATGAGTCGAAGCGGCTACCATGCCCGTGTCCACCGTCCACCGCTGCCATCCTCGCGCAGCCGAGCATCATCGCCTGCATTCCGTTCCAGCAGCCGCCCAAACAGCCAGATCAGGTCCGACAGGCGGTTCAGATACGCCAGCACCTCCGGCTGAACCTCCTCGCCGCTCTCTGCCAGCCGCACCACGCAACGCTCCGCTCGCCGGCAAACCGTCCGCGCCACCTCGAATGCCGCCGATGGCACTTGTGCGCCAGGCAAGCTCCAGTCCGCCAGGATGCCTTCGACTGCCTCGATCCGGTGAACCTGCTCGGTCAGCTCGTCCACATCCGACTGACTTAGCACCGCTTCGCCCTTCCGGCTCTCCGCTGGTGTCGCCAGAGAGCCTCCGACCCTGAACAATGTCCTCTGAATCCGCTCCGTCGCAGTCCGGATCGACTCGTCCGGGCACAGGCTCCGGGCCAGTCCCAGCGCTGCGTTCAGCTCGTCCACCGTGCCATAGCTCTCCACCCGCAGGTCGGCCTTGGACACACGGGCCCCGCCCACCAGCCCCGTCTGTCCCGTGTCTCCCAGTTTGGTTGCGATACTCATGGCTTCTCCTGCACGCTACTGACTTCATGCTACTTCCGGGTCTCGAAAGTAACCGCAACTTTCCAGAGCAAAAAGCCGTCCTCTGAAGATGGAGGAATAGTTCTTGCCGATTCAGTCCCGGAACACCCGTCAGAAGGCAGCCATCCGGGAGGCTTTTCTCCGGGCCGATCGTCCACTCTCTCCCGAGGAAGTGCTTTCAGCTGCGCAGGCTGACGTCGAAGGCCTGAGTATCGCGACCGTCTATCGAAACATCGGCACAATGCTGGAAACTGACTTGCTGGCGTCTGTGTCAATGCCCGGCGAAGCCCTGCGTTACGAGATCGCCGGCAAGGAGCATCATCACCACTTCCGGTGTGACGGATGCGGCAAGGTCTTCGAGCTCCAGGGCTGCGATATCGCCCTGAAGCCGAAGCTGCCGCGCGGCTTCCGCGTTACAGGCCACGAGTTCTTCCTCTTCGGCCACTGCGCCGATTGCGGCTGACCTGTCTACGACGCCAGTTTCGTCGCAATAAAGATGAGTAGAGCACCCGCAGCGACTGCCATAGCCAGCAGAATGCGTGACGTGTTGTCCTCGCGGAGTTGCGGCAGGAGTTCATCCGCGATCATGTGCAGGAAGAACCCCGCTGTAATCGCCAGCATCGCGGCTGACCCCGTCGCAGAGAAGGGAAGCCATGCCGTCAGCAGACCGCCCGCTAGCGGTGCCAGGCTGTCGCCGGCCAGCAGCAGATAGTCGACAGGTTCCGGCCGTTCGCCGCGCGTGCTCAGCAGCACCGTATTCACGCCGTCGCCTATATCGTGCGCCGCGATTCCCGCCGCGACGACGTATCCCGCAGCATGCGACGCGGCATAGGACAGCCCAATCGCCATACCGTCGCGGAAGCTGTGTGCGATCAGCAGCCCGCCGCCAATACGGCCCCAGGTGCGCGGCGACCGCCTGACATCCAGGCCTGCGGTCCACGTCTGAAACAGGTTCTGCAGCAACAGGAATGCGAGAAAAGAGAACAGCACCAAGGCAAAGACGCTGCCCGGTCCATGCCCGGCCGCCCGCTCAAGGTCCACCGCCTCCGGCAGCAGGTCCAGCAGCGCGGCTCCCAGCAGAAGACCCGTGCTCAGCGCGATCAGCAGCCCCAGAGACGAACGCAGACGAAGAGCCAGCGCACCGCCCACTAGCGTGGAGAACACAGGAATGATGAGCAGCGCAACCGGCAAAACAGGATCTCCATGCTCATGCTAATTGGTTTCCGGTTCGCATTTGACTTCTATGGAATCCACTCTCGGCAACTCCGGCGTTGACCCATGTCATCACACAAGCCAAGGCGCTGAAAGAGTTTGGCCGCAATATGTGCGACCGGACTCTTGTGCAAGCGGAGGACGCAAGCAGATCTTCCCGGGTTAGCAGCAAGAACCTTAACGGATAAGCGAGTCGCATGCACATCGTTATCTTCGGGCTGACGATCTCATCGTCCTGGGGCAACGGCCACGCCACGCTATGGCGATCGCTTGTGAAGGCGATGCTCCGGCGCGGCCATTCGGTCACATTCTACGAGCGCATCGTTCCGTACTATGCGCAGGAGCGTGATCTCGACTCGCTTCCGGCTGGCGGGCGCCTGCGTCTTTATGACGACTTCGAGGAGATTCGTTACGAAGCGGCGCGTGAGATGAGCCACACCGATCTCGCGCTGTCGACGAGCTACTGCGCTGATGGCCCAGCGGCCGCAGAGCTGATCCTTGCAAGCGGCTCCGGCATCCGCGCCTTCTACGACCTCGACACGCCCGTCACGCTCGACGGCCTCCAGCAACGGAGGCCGGTCGAGTACCTTCCGGCGCAGGGCTTGAGCGACTTCGATCTGGTGCTCAGCTTCACCGGCGGGCGTGCACTGGACGAACTGCGCTCCAGACTTGGTGCACGCAATGTGGCTCCGCTCTATGGTTCCGTCGATCCAGACGAGCATCGCCCCACCATGCCGCGTGACGAGTTTCGTGCAGCGCTCTCGTATCTAGGGACGTATGCGCCGGATCGGCAGGAAGCGCTGGAGCGGCTGTTTCTTGGAGCAGCACATCAGCAGCCGAACGATCGCTTTCTCATCGGCGGAGCGCAATATCCGGAGAGCTTTCCATGGCTTCCGAACGTCGCCTTCGTGCGCCACGTGCCGCCACCAATGCACTCCGACTTCTTCAGCTCCTGTCGCGCGACGCTCAACCTGACGCGCGGTGTGATGGCCCGCTACGGCTACTGCCCTTCGGGCCGGCTGTTTGAGGCCGCAGCCTGCGGAGCTCCGATCCTTTCCGATTCATGGGAAGGACTCGACACGTTTTTTATGCCTGGCAAAGAGCTGCTGTGTGTCGACACCGCGGAAGATGTCTCAGCCGCACTCGAGCGTTCCGATGAGGAGCTACAGCGGATGGCAACGCTGGCTCGGGAGCGAACACTCGCTGAGCATACAGGCGATTGCCGCGTGCGGGAGCTCGAGCAGATCTGTGCGGCCGTTATGCAGACAACCGCAGCAGAAGCGTAACGAAAGAGAGGGCAGCACGATGTGGGGAATTATTCCGGCAGCCGGCGCGGGAAGCAGAATTCAGCCACTAGCGTTTTCCAAGGAGCTGCTCCCCGTTGGCAGCCGCATCGAAGACGGCCAGGAACGTCCGCGCGCAGTCAGCGAGTTTCTTGTCGAGCGGATGATCCGCGCTGGAGCAGACAAGCTCTGCTTCGTGATCTCGCCCGGCAAGACTGACATCCTGGAATACTATGGCAGCCGCCTGTGGGGAGCGGATATTGCTTACGTTGTGCAGCCCTCACCTGGCGGGCTCTGCGATGCATTCTTCCGCGCGGCTCCTCTGATTGCATCCGAAGAGTCTGTTCTGCTTGGTCTTCCGGACACAATATGGCAGCCGGAGGACGGCTTCGCGCAGCTGCCCGAAGACCTTCTGTCGTTCCTGCTGTTTCCCGTTGAGCGGCCGGAGCTCTTCGACGCTGTGATCACCGACGCTGCCGGCCGCGTGCAGGAGATTCAAGTCAAGCAGGAATCCGCGCGTTCGAACTGGATATGGGGCGCCGTGCGCATGCCCGGGCGAATCTTCCACGAGCTCCATCGTCTGTGGTGCAGAGCCGATCGTATGGATGAGTATCTCGGCACGCTCGTAAATGCGTGGCTGCGTGAGGGCGGGGAAGCTGTGGGCGTACGTGCAGGCACTGCATATGTAGACGTCGGAACGGTCCACGGATATCGCGAGGCCGTTCGTCTGCTGAATGTCGAGGCGGAGCAAGAAAAGATGGTCTCAGGAGCAAGAGGATGATGATTGCTGAACAGCCGCTTGCAAAGCAGGCCGCAATGCGCCGACGCATTGAGGAACTTGGTCCGTGGTTTCACAACCTCCGCATCGAAGGCGTTGAGACTGCGCCGGAACACTTCCTCGGCGACTACCCGCAGATCAAGTTTCAACATTTTCGCGATGCAATTCCTGCTGACCTCACCGGCAAGAGCGTGCTCGACATCGGCTGTAACGCTGGCTTCTATTCGTTTGAGATGAAGCGGCGCGGAGCCGCGCGTGTGCTGGGAATTGATACCGACGAGCACTACCTGAAGCAGGCTCGTTTCGCCGCAGAGGTCACCGGGGACGATGTGGAGTTTCGGCGTCTGCCTGTGTGGGATGTAGGTTCGCTCGGTGAGCGTTTCGATCTCGTGATCTTCATGGGTGTGCTGTATCACCTGCGTCATCCGCTGCTCGCGCTTGACCTGATTCATGAGCACGTAGCGAAGGACCTGTTGCTTTTTCAAAGCATGCAGCGCGGCAGCCGCGAGATCGCAGAGCTGGATGAAGACTACGAGTTCAACGCGCCCTGTCCGTTCGACGAAGCCGGGTATCCGAAGATGCACTTTATCGAGCGCAGGTATTCGCACGATGAGACAAACTGGTGGGTTCCGAATCGCGCCTGTGTGGAAGCGATGCTACGATCCGCAGGTTTCGTGATCGAAGCGCAGCCAGAGGATGAGGTCTACTTGTGCCGCTGGAAATCCATACACGTTCCTCCCGATGGGCCGCACTGCGTATACCCGAAGCCAGGCCCGGCGGCATGCTGATGGCGCCCGCAGCCTCTGACGCAGAGGAGTTGCTTGAGGCGGCCGAACGCCTTCTTGACGGTCGCTTCGTCGATGCAGCGTGGCCGGAGTTCATGGAGGCGGAGCGCGCCGGTGCGGACCCGGACCGCTGCAGCGCCGGGCGCTGGCAGGCAGCCATGCTGCGCGGAGATTTCGCAGCTGCATGGAAGGAGAGCGACGCCACTCGTGTTCGCGGAGCACAGGGATCAGAATGCTTGTGGTCCGGAGAGGAGATCAACGGCAAACGTGTCATCGTGCGCTGTCTGCATGGGTTCGGAGATGCGGTTCAGATGCTTCGCTACGCTCCGTTGCTGGCGGCACGTGCTTCGCATGTTGTCTACGAGACAAATCCGAAGTTCACTGCGCTCGCGCGCTGCTTTCAAGGCGTGCATGACGTCATCACGTGGAACGATCCCGAGCCTGGCTGGGATGTGCAGCTGGAAGTGATGGAGCTGCCATATCTGTTTCGCACGGTCGCCGGCGATCTTCCAATCGCGCACAAGTATCTGAGCGTACCCGAAGAGGCCACGCAATGCGCAGGCGCTTTGCTTGGCAGCCAGGTGCGTCCGAGAATTGGTCTGATCTGGACATGCGGGGATTGGAACCCGTCTCGGAATGTGCCACTGGAAGCGTTGCAGCCGCTTAGTGATCTGGATGTCGAGCTGTGGAATCTTCAGTCGTTCTCGTCGTTGGATCAGCCTTCATTCGAGCTCCGAGATGGCCGCCATATTGCAGATGGTCTCGTTGCTCTCGCTGCAACGATCTCTCTAATGGATCTCGTGATTGCACCGGATACATTGGCGACGCATCTTGCCGGCGCTCTGGGCAAACCTGCATTTGTGATGCTGCAATATGCTGCCGATTGGCGCTGGATGTGCGGCCGCGCGGATACTCCGTGGTATCCCTCGGTTCGCCTGTTTCGGCAGCCAGTTCCTGGTGATTGGGCCAGTGTCGTGGGCGAGGTGCGACGAGCTTTGCTCGCGTCCATATCGTGAACTCTATGTGCGTCAATACGCTGGGACGAGCTTGGGATGCGTTCGACGCATACCTGTGTGACATCGACGGCACCTTGATGAACTGCACCGATGCGGTGCATTACTTCGCGTTCAATGACGCGATATCCGCCGTCGCTCAGCGGCCGCTCACGATTGACGGTATAGTCGCGCACGGAAACGTGGACATCGGTATTCTTCGTGACGCGTTTGCTAGAGCGGGTGTCGCAGAAGAGCAGTGGCGCGCGCGTCTGCCGGAAATCCTTGACCACATGCGCAGTTTCGTCGTGGAGCGGCAGTCCGAATTCTGCATCTCTGTGCTCCCGAGTGTGCGCGAGACTCTGGAGCACCTGCGTGCGCGTGGTGCGATCCTTGGAACAGCCACCGGAAATTTGCAGGCCATCGGAGAGGCAAAGCTGAATCGCGCCGGCCTGCTCGAGCTATTTGATTTTGGCGGCTGGAGCGATGCGTGCGAGACCCGTGCGCAGGTCTTTCGGGAAGCTGCTGAGAAGGCGGGATCTCTCGCTCAGACTGAGGCCGCGATTTGCGTGATCGGCGATACGCCTGCTGATGTTCAGGCTGCACGCGCGAATAACCTTAAGGTGATCTCCGTGGCAACGGGAATCTACAGCTACGAAGCGCTAGCGGCGGAAGCCCCTGATCTGCTAGTGCACTCATTGACCGAGCTGCATGAAAGCACAGTCGTTCTACCCACGCAGAGAATCAAATAGCCTCGGCGACGATCGCCTCGAACTGTTTTGCCCTGTGCTCGGACGTATGTTCGTCGAGGATTCGCTGTCTCGCACGTTGGCCGATGCGCAGGCGCTCTTCGTCGGTCAACTGCGTGAGTATGCGCACAACGTCATCTGCGTTCTGTGGCAAGAGAATCTCCTCGCCGGGGATCAGGAACTCTTCCAGACCCAGCCATGCATCGGAGAGAAGCGCAGCGCCGCAGGCCGCAGCCTCAAAGAGACGAACGGACGGAGAGTATCCGGCCGCCACCATGTCGTCGCGAGTCACATTGAGGGTGAAGCGCGAAGACGAATAGAACGCAGGATGCTGCGGCGGAGACAGATGGATGATGCGATCAATATTCGCGGCCCAGCAAATGTCCTCTGGATACTGTGGTCCGGCGACGATGAACTTTCGTGATGGCGTGCGACGAGCAGGCTCATCCAGCAGCTCCATCAACTTCGGCTGGCGGTCGGCCGCATAGGTGCCCAGATAGCTGAGGTCGCAGCAGAAGTCCCTCTGCGGCGGCGCCCGATGATAGAGATCAGGATCGACCGAGCAGTAAAAGGCGACAGCTCGTTGCGCACAGAAGCGCTGCTCGAGTTCCTGAAGGGCAGGACCACCGGTGAAGCTCAGGTACGCGGCGTATTGCGGAATGAGCTCGCTTGTGAGGTATTCCGTTCGGCCGGCTCTGCGCAGCTGCGCCATGGTGATTGGAGTATCGATGTCATAGAACAGCAGCGGGCATCGCGCTGTTGTCGCGAGCTCCTGAGTTACGGCAATTGCGTCAGGGAAGTATGAGCCAACTACCGCTACGTCGGCATCTTTCGCAAGAGAAAGAAGTGCGGCGCGTTCGTCGTTCCAGGAGTCATATAGATGGACTTCGCAGAACGCAGGCTTCGGCAGATCGCGATTGCTCCGGTACCACTCGACGTTCTTCTCGACGAAATGAATCTCGTGACCTCTGCGGTGAAGCGCCTTCAGCAACGAGCGATAGGTTGTGCCGTGGCCATTTCCCCAGGAAGACGTGATCGTCAGACCATAGACCACAATTTTCATCAGCGCCCAACCTCAGGCAGCGACGGTTCGACCCCGTCGGAGATGCGCATAGCGTTCTCACGCCAGCCGCGGACGTCCACCCACTCGCTCATCGTTGCAAGCGCACGAGTTTGCGCTCCGACTCTTCCTTGGCGGCGCGCAAGACATTCCTGAAACGAGAGATCAGCCTGTGCCGCGCGCTGCGCATACGTGTGGTCACGAAGTGCTCGCGCGTGAAATGCACGCCCGATCTCCGCGCGCTTGCGCGCATCATGATTGTGTAGAGCCGCGGCAACATCTTCCGCCGTGCGCACAATGAGAATCTCTTTCCCGGGCTCGAAGCAGTCATCGATTCCGTCCCATTCATCGCAGAGCATGCAGGCTCCCGCGCCTGCGACCTCGAATACCCGCGTCGGAGGAGAAAATCCGAAGTCCGCCATGGACGCGCGGTTAATGTTCATTACCATGCCGGCCGAGCAGTTCACGCGATTGTGCTGCGCGGTCGCAACATGTCCAATCCAGCGCACGTTCACCGGCAATTGCTTATCGTTCCAGCCCTCGCCGCCCAGGAGGAAGCTTTGATCGGGAGCAAGTGTCGCCGCGCGCAGGAATAGCTCTTCCACGCGTGCCTCGCGGTCCGGCAGCCGGTTGCCAAGAAACGCTACGTCACACGCCAGAGCCGGATCCGGAGCGATAGGG
>DASYBN010000044.1:0-2388 GCA_036500785.1 Acidobacteriaceae bacterium | reverse complement strand
GGCGCCGTGACAAGGAGAATGCCGTCGTCGCGGAAGGCGAGGTGGTAGGCGGCGACGGAGGGCTCGAGCGTGGCGAAGACGAAGACCTCGCCGGGGTTGTGCGAGCCGTAGGGGCCGACCTTGAAGATGGTGCCGGAGCGGTCGCCGACGAAGAGATTGCCGTCGCGGTCGAAGGCGATGCCGGTGGCGATGCCCATGCCCTCGGCGAAGGTGGAGATGTGGTCGCCTTCGGGCGAGATGCGGTAGACGGTGCCCTCGGCGCGCGAGCTGGCGTAGAGATAGGTGTCGGGACCGAAGGCGAGCGCGGAGATGTTGAGCAGGTCGCGAGCGAACGGGCGCGGCTGGAGATCGCGGCCGATGCGCATGATGGAAACGGGCACGCGTTCGCCGCGGGGGCCGCTGATCATGGCGAAGATATTGCCGTCGAGATCGACGGCCGGGTTGGCGACGAGGTGCAGCTCGTCGGCCATAGGCACGCCGATGTTGGCGTGGAGGACGTTCGAGACGAGGCCGTTGTTGCGGATGGTGAGGTCGCTGGCGATGGCGCCCTCCGGCACACGCAGCATGGCACGCGTGGGGCGGACGAGGTCAAAGTAGGCGGTGGTGTCGCCGAAGCTGGCGGAGGGAAGCGATGCCTGGGGGCCGTCGTTGGTGACCGGCAGAAGCTGAGAGCCGAATATCTCGAAGCTGCCGCCGGGGATGGCAGCGCGCGGCGCGAGACGCTCGAGGTGCGGAGCCTGGGTGTTGGAAGGGGGCCGGTTGGGATGGAGCAGGCTCATGGGTGAATAGCCTAGCCGGGCGGCGCGCCAGAGGCAAATGTCGCGGAGCCGACAGGACTTGCCGGAGCAGCGAGCAGCGCAAACCGAAGAGGGCCAGGCCGATGGCCGGGCCGGAGTATCTGTCTGTTTAGACAGCTTCGCCGGGCTGGTATAGCGACTAGTCTGTGCGCTGTTGGAACACAGGACCGCTCAACAGGAATCAGGCTCAGGTGGCCTAACTGTTGGGAAGGTGGCGTGGAGAACGGATGCATACGGGCGCATCGTCAACCGGTGTTTTGCGGTGGCGGAATGCGGCCATTGATTTGGTTCGAAACAAGAAAAGGAGAGGTGATATGGCAAGTGGAGCAAAAGTGATCGCAGCAGGTTCGGTAGCAGCATTCTTTATGCTGTTGGGTTCAGCCGTTAGTGCAGGTGCTCAGCAGGGCATCATCGTTTCACGCAACGGCGACACGTTCGTGATGACCACTGCAGAGGGTCCCAGGACGACGGTGGTGCTCACGGCGGACACGGACACGAGGGATAAAAGAGGGTTGTTTGGCTGGGGCAGGGAACATCTCGGCGATACGGTGCTGATGCCGGGCCTGAAGGTCGACGTGGATGGAACAGCCGATGAACGGGGCAGGGTGATCGCAAAGAAGATCACGGTCGACGGGGATGACATCGAGGCGTCCCAGATGATTCAGGCGGGCCTGAATCCGACGGCGGAGCAGGTCGAGGCGAATGTGCAGAGGCTCTCGACGCACGAAAAGACCATGGGCGAGATGCAGCAGAACATGGATGCCAAAGATGCGGCACATGATGCCGGCATCGCAGAGACCAAAGAGCAGCTCGAACAGAACATCAAGGACGACGAGGCTCAGAATGAACGCTTCAAGGCGCTCGCCGACTACGACGTCAAAGGGGAAGCGACTGTGAAGTTTGCAGTCGGCAGCACGAAGCTTTCGCCCGAGGACGAGGAGCAGTTGAAGACCCTCGCCCAGACGACATCGGGCATGAGAGGGTACACGGTGGAAGTGATCGGATTCGCTGACTCAACCGGCAATGCGGCCATGAACACAAAGCTGAGCGAGAATCGCGCGCGAGAAGTGATCAATTTCCTGGTGCAACAGGGTGGCGTACCTGTTCGCTTCATCGTGGCACCCGGAGCGATGGGTGAGTACGGTCCTGCAGGTTCGAACGAGACCAAGGAAGGACGCGCGGACAATCGTCGCGTTGAAGTGAAGATCCTGGTCAACAAGGGTGTCGCGGGGAGCGATACAGCAGGTCAATAAAGAGGAAACGCAACAAGCACTCGTTCAAGCAGCCTCTCGCGATGCCATCGAACCTGATGCGGCGCGGGGGCTGCTTGTCTGTCTGGTGATTAATGGCGAAGAGCGCGCGTGATGAGTTGCACGACGATGAGAGCGTAGACTCCGGCGCCGAGATCGTCGACCACGATTCCGGTTCCTGCGGGAAGTGATTCGAGGCGGCGGATCGGCCAGGGCTTGAGGATGTCGAAGAAGCGGAAGAGAAGAAGCGCGAGCAGAGCGTGCGGCCAGTCCGGGAAGCAGGCGATGAGCGCGACGAGCTGGCCGGCAACCTCGTCGATGACGACAAAGCCGGGGTCCTT
>DASYBN010000043.1:0-2092 GCA_036500785.1 Acidobacteriaceae bacterium | reverse complement strand
GCATACGTCGCAGATCGAAGATGCCGCAACGACGCTCCGCAGTTATCAGGGAATCTGGTGCATCCCGGCGAGCCCGTATGCCAACCCGCAGGGCGCCCTCGATGCCATTCGTTTTGCCCGCGAGCAGGGCATACCGTTCCTCGGAACGTGCGGCGGATTTCAGCACGTTCTGATTGAATATGCACGCAACGTCGCAGGTCTCGCCGCGGCGGATCATGCCGAAACCAATCCGCAGGCTTCCGTATTGCTCATCTCCCAGCTCTCGTGTTCGTTGGTGGAAAAAGAGATGGAACTCGTGCTTGCAGAGGGCAGCGTCATCGGCCGCAGCTACGGTACCGCGAGAACTGCTGAAAGATACCGCTGCAACTACGGTCCAAATCCTCTCTATCGGCAGCAGCTGTTCGCCGGAGCGCTGCGAGCTACAGCCCACGATCTCGACGGGGAGGTTCGAGGCGGCGAGCTTTCCACGCACCCTTTCTTTGTCGGGACTCTCTTCCAGCCCGAACGCAGAAGTCTGCGAGGCGATCTGCCGCCGCTGGTCCGCGACTTTGTCGGCGCAATCATGGCTGCATGATTTTTCGGTAACCTGAGCCGGCGTATCCTGTCAGGGCGGAGGAACAGATGCCGGGCTGCCGCCTCAGACCGAAGCTGCCGTTGGCCGCTCTGGTGGAGTGCCTGTGGTACTGGCAGGGCGCGCCGGGTCCGCATCTGCAGGAACGCCTGCTGCCCCAGGGACAGGCCGCCATGATCCTGAACCTGCGCGACCAGCCGATCGCGATCTACGAAGACCACCGCGGCGCGGGATATTACGGGACGGCGGTCCTTTCCGGCGCTCGCTCCAACTGTTTCACCATCGATTGCAACCAGCAGGAGCACGTCGTCGGCGTCCAGTTCGCGCCCGGCGGCGCATTTCCTTTTTTTCGTATGCCGATCTCGGAGCTGGAAGACGCTTCTTTCGATATGACAGACCTGTGGGGCGCGCAAGCTGGGTGGGTGCGCGAGCGCGTGCTGGCCGCGCCGACCCCACGCGCGATGCTCGAAGTACTCGCAACCTGCCTGGAAGAACGGCTCGGCATGGCTGCCTGCGGCGCGACCGCGGGATTCGGGGACACAGCCCGCCTCCATCCCGCGGTCGTCTACATGGCTCGCGAGCTGGACATCTGCGATGGACCAGGACGTGTGCAGACAGTGACGGGAAAGATCGGTATGAGCCAGCGCCGGGTGGCGCAGCTCTTCCACGAGCAGGTGGGCGTCTCGCCCAAGACCTTTCATCGCGTGCGGCGCTTCCAGCACACGCTCGCGCGCCTGCGCGGCGTGCAGCAGGTGAACTGGGCCGATCTCGCGGTCGACTGCGGCTACTACGATCAGGCGCATCTCAGCCATGACTTCCGCCAGATCGCGGGCATGACGCCCAGCGCCTACCTCGCCGCGGCCACCGAGCATCTCAACCATGTGCCGCTGCGGGATTAGGTGCCGCCGCGCAGAACGCCGCCAGCAAAGCGCGCGTTTCCGCGACAACACGGTCCTGGAACTTTGGATCACGCACCAGCACTGAGCCGAGCATCGGACGGCCTCTCTCGTCGTAGTAAACCCCCGTCACGCCAGACTTATTCAACAGCACTTGCGTGATCACCGGCGCGGCGAGCTTCGGGGTGCTCCAGTACTTGAGGTGAGGAGCGAGCAGCGAGAGGATGTACTTCGAAAGGAAGCGCAGGAAGGCGGGGGCATCACGCCCGAGACCGGTTTCCGGGCTGAATCCAGGTTCAACCGCGTTGAAACGCAACCGCGGAATCTCGCGAGCAAACTCCAGCGCCGTGGCCAGGGTGCATTGCTTCGACGTGGCGTAGGCGTCCGCGCCCGGCATCTTCGATCCGCCCGGCTCCCACTCACCGCGCGCACTCGCCTCCGCGGAGATGTAACGAGCGCCGCGGAAACCGGCCATCTTTGCTGGCTTACGCTTGGGATCTTCCACGCCGGAGGCGACGAAGACAACGTTCGCACCGTCGGGGAGATGCGGGATGAGCGACTCGGTCAGCACGAACGGTCCGATGTGGTTCGTTGCGAACGCATTGTCCCAGCCCCGCGCGTTCTT
>DASYBN010000042.1:0-9616 GCA_036500785.1 Acidobacteriaceae bacterium | reverse complement strand
GGACCGGAGATCGGCTGGATGATCCGCATGGCGGCGGTCTGGAGGCTCGGGCCGGTGGCGCCGTGAAGGTCAGCGGCGCGGACGGTATAGATGAGGTGCTCGGTGCCGGCGTTGTAGCCGGCGTGGCGGACGAGAATTTGCGTCGGCTGCAGGCCCGCGGGCACCTCGGCAGCGGGACGGTCCTTGAAGTCGATAAAACGAGGCGCAAGGAAGAGGAAGAGCAGGATGAGCGTGACCATCACGTCGTAGTGAAAGCTGCCACGCTCGTAAGTCCAGAAGATATACCGGCCAAGGATTCGCATCAGGCGATTCCTCGTACCCGCTGGGGTGTGATGACGGTTTCCCGGTTCATATAGGGCTGGAGCGCGGCGGGAATGCGCACCGAGCCGTCGGGCTGTTGGTAGTTTTCCAAAATGGCGAGATAGGTGCGGCCGACGGCGAGGCCCGAGCCGTTGAGCGTGTGGGCGAACTCGGCCTTATTGGAACCGGAAGGTTTGTACTTGATGTTGGCGCGGCGAGCCTGGAAGGATTCGAAGTTGGAGCAGGAGCTGATCTCGCGATAGGTCTGCTGGCCGGGCAGCCAGACCTCGAGGTCGTAGGTTTTCGCGGAGGAGAAACCCATGTCTGCGGTGCAGAGGAGCATGCGGCGGTAGGGAAGCTCGAGAGCTTCGAGGACGCGCTCGGCGTCGCGGGTGAGGCGCTCGTGTTCGGCGTAGCTCGCGTCGGGCGTGGTGAATTTGACGAGTTCGACCTTCTGGAACTGGTGCTGTCGGATCATGCCACGGGTGTCTTTGCCGTGCGAGCCGGCTTCGCTGCGGAAACACGGCGTGTACGCACAGAATGAGATGGTTCCGACGGCGAGATCGATGACTTCATCGCGGAAGATGTTCGTGACGGGTACCTCGGCGGTGGGGATGAGCCAGTGGTCGGAGTCCTGGAGTTCACCCGTGAAGGGGCCGCGATCGTCGCAGTGGAAGAGGTCCTGCGCGAATTTGGGAAGCTGGCCGGTGCCGAAGAGGGACTTCGAATTGACCATGTACGGCGGCAGGACTTCGGTGTAGCCGTGATCGCGCGTGTGGAGATCGAGCATAAAGTTCGCGAGGGCGCGCTCGAGGCGTGCGCCGGCACCGAAGTGCAACACGAAGCGCGCGCCGGAGATCTTCGCGGCCCGGGCGAAGTCCAGGATGCCGAGCGATTCGCCGAGCTCCCAATGGGGCTTGGCGTTGGGGATGACGGTGGGCTCGCCCCAGGTTTTTTCGAGCTGATTGTCGCGCTCGGAGGCGCCGGTGGGGACGGAGTCGTGCGGAAGATTAGGGACCTGCTCGAGCAGCGTGCGCATCTCAAGGTCGGTTTCGGTGGCGCGGATCTCGAGGATGGAGATTCGGTCCTTGAGGTTGACGGTCTCGTAGGTAATGGCCACCGCGTCCTTGCCTTCGCGCTTGAGACGGCCGATCTCCTGCGAGAGAGCGTTGCGCTGGGCTTTGAGCGTCTCGACTTCGGTGATGGCGGAGCGGCGGTCGCGATCAAGGGTCGCGAAGTTTGCGAGGAGAGTGGTGTCGGCGCCGCGCTGCCGCAGTTTTTCTTCGACCAACGGTAAGTTGGCGCGCACGAAGGCGAGATCAAGCATATCCGCACTATTTTAGCGTGCGAGAAAGGGAAGCAGACAGGGAGTGAGGAGTCAGGGAGCCAGGAACCGCACGACGATATACTCGGGCGCATGCGGAAACTGAAGCTTTGGTTGGTTGTGCTGTCGTGCGTCATGTTGAGCGTTGTTGTTGTGCGGGCGAAGGCGAGCGCGTACGACGCGAAGCCAAAGCTGGTGGTCATTTTAGTCATCGATCAGTTTCGCGGGGACTATCTGGACCGATATCGCGCGGACTTCAAGGCGGAGGATGGCTTCAATCTGTTTCTGCGCAAGGGAGCGTACTTTCCGGAGTGCTATTACGGCTACGCGAACACGATGACGGCGCCGGGGCACTCGACGATCGGCACGGGGGCGTACACCAACGGGCACAACATCGGCGTGAATGGCTGGTGGGACCTGAGCCGGTCGACGACTCACATGGTTTCGTCGGTGGAGGATGCGGCCTATCCGCTGGTGGGCGCCAGTGCGGACGCGGAACTGGGGGCATCGCCGCGGAATGAGCTGGCGTCGACCATCGGCGACGAGGTGGTGCTGTCGACGGGCGGACGCGCGAGGCTGTTTGGGATTTCGCTGAAGGACAGGGCGGCAATTTTGACATCGGGGCATGCGTCGGCGGGTGCGTTCTGGATCGATCATGCGACGGGCCATTGGGAGAGCTCGACCTACTGGGGGAAGGAGCTGCCGGCGTGGGTGAAGGCGTTCAACGCGAGCGATGCGGCGGATCGCGCGCGCAAGGAGGCGGGTGTTGCGAGCGGCGATTTTTACGAAAAGGTCGGAGCGAAGCCCGCGGCGGTCGAATATGAGCTGAACTTTGCGAAGGCGCTGGTCGGCGCAGAAAAGATGGGTACGCATGACGTGACGGATGTGTTGACCTTGAGCATCTCGTCGACGGACATCCTGGGCCATGAGGTGGGGCCGGATGCGCCGGAGCAGCGCGCGATGATCGACGCCATGGATGGGCAGCTGGATAAGTTTTTTCAGTTTCTGAACACGAATGTGGACGGTGGATTGGCGAATGTTTGGGTGGCGCTGACGGGCGATCACGGCATCGCGACCTCGCCGGCGATTGCAGCGAAGGAAGGAATGCCGGCGGCGGTGTTTCCGTATGCGGCGCTGAACGCGGAACTGAACAAGGAGCTCGACGCAAAGTTTGCGGGTTGGCTCAGGGGAGCACAGACGAAGTTTGTGCTCGGTGGCGAGCTGCCGTTTGTGCAGCTGGATGAAGGCGCCTTTGCCGTGGCGAAGATGGATGAGCGAGCGGCGGAGCAGATGGTCGCGCAGATGATCCCGGGCGCGCTGGCCGAGGTGCAGAAGGGACAGTTTGCGACCGCGGACAGCCGCGCTCTGCAGTCGGCGACGGTGCGCCATGTGTACACCAGGGTCCAGATGGCAGCCAGTGATCTGCCGAACACGGAAGAGGGACGGCTAATCCTGCACAGCTTCACGACGAACGGTGGATGGTGGGTGTATGTGACGCCGGGAGTCGACAATGTGCCGATTGGCCACGGTGGAACGGGGACGAGTCATTTTTCGCCGTACAGCTATGACCGGCACGTGCCGCTGGGGTTCTTCGGTGGGCCGTTTGTGCCGGGGACATACTTGGAGGCTACGGAGCCGGTGGATATTGCGGCGACGTTTGCGGCTCTGCTGCGGGTGAACCGGCCGAGTGCGTGTGTGGGCAGGGTGGTGACGGAGGCGATCAAGGCCGAGGATGGTGGGGCCAACTCGACGCGATGAAACTCCTGATGAGGGAGCACGAGACTCGGCACCCACGCGGATAGAATCGGATATGGAATGAGTGACCGGAAGATTGTGCGGCGTGCCCTGTTGTCTGTGACGGACAAGACGGGGCTGGTGGAGTTTGCGAAGACTCTGAGTGAACTCGGTGTGGAGCTGGTGTCGACCGGAGGGACGGCGAAGGCGCTGCGCGATGCGGGCCTTGCCGTAAAGGACGTCAGCGAACTGACGGGATTTCCGGAGATGCTCGGCGGACGCGTGAAAACGCTGCATCCATTCGTGCATGGCGGAATTCTGCACCGGCGCAAAGATCCGGAGCATGTAGCCGCCGTGACGGAGCATGGGATTCCAGCGATCGATATGGTTGTGGTCAACCTGTACGCGTTTGAAAAGACGGCAGCGAAGCCCGGCGTCAAGTTCGAAGAGATCATCGAGAACATCGATATCGGAGGGCCGTCGATGCTGCGGTCGGCGGCAAAGAACTTCGAGGATGTGGCGGTGGTCTCGCGCGTCGAGGACTATGCTGCGATTGCTGAGGAGATGAAGTCGCATGGCGGAGCGCTGAGTGCCTCGACGCGGTGGCGGCTCGCTCGTGCGGCCTTTGCAACCACGGCCGCCTATGACACGGGGATTGCGTCCACGCTCGAGTTGCTGGCCTCCGCAACTGAAGCCGCTGCCTCTTCGACGAACGGAAACGGGCGGCCTGAAGTCCATTCCCTTCAAGGCGATTTTCCGACGACGCTGCGGGTGTTTGCAGAGCAGAAAACCGTGCTGCGCTACGGTGAGAATCCTCATCAGCGTGCCGCCGTCTATGTGGACGGGACGGGCAAGGGGATTGCCGGTGCGGAGCAGTTGGGCGGCAAGGAGCTGAGCTACAACAATCTTGTCGACCTGGATGCATGCTGGGCGCTTGCGACCGAGTTTGACGCGGCGGGTGCGGCGACGGTCGCGATTATCAAGCACACCAACCCATGTGGTGTGGCGCAGGGAGCGAGCGTGCTGGAGGCGTACAAGCGCGCGCTGGAAGCAGACCCCGTGTCAGCGTTTGGTGGAGTAATCGGAATCAATCGCGCAGTGGATGCTGAGGCGGCGGCAGAGATTGCGAAGCTGTTTGTGGAGGCGATCGTTGCGCCGGAGTTTACGCCGGAGGCGTTGCAGGTGTTTGCGGCGAAGAAGAATCTGCGGCTGCTGAAGATCAAGCCGGCGAAGGTGGAACGCGTGCTGAAGCAGATCTCAGGTGGATACCTGCTGCAGGATGAAGACGCGGCTGCAACGACGGCGGAGACGCTCAAGATCGCGACGGAGCGTAAGCCCACGAAGCAGGAGATGGACGCGCTGCTGTTTTCGTGGAAGGTGTGCAAGCACGTGAAGTCGAACGCGATTGTATATGCGCGGCTGGAGGGCGGGTTTGGCCAGACGGTGGGTGTCGGCGCGGGGCAGATGAGCCGCGTGGATGCCGCGCGGTTCGGCGCGATGAAGGCCGTGCTTCCGCTGGAGGGCACCGTTGCGGCCTCGGACGCTTTCTTCCCGTTCCCGGACGGCGTGGAGGCGATTGCGAAGGCGGGTGCGACGGCGATTATTCAGCCGGGCGGTTCGGTCCGCGATGCCGAGGTGGTGGACGCGGCGAACAAACTCGGTATCGCGATGGTAATGACGGGGTTGCGCCACTTCAGGCATGGATAAGACCCGCGCGTAGCAACTCGGGGGTACCTGTTCGTTCCTACAGGGCCATAGGCCAGTACACGTTCGTGCAGGGGCGCGAAAGGCGATACCGCATCCAAATTCTGTAGACTACAGTCTAATAATGCTGCGGGTGAACTCGGCGAATTCGACCAATTGAAGGCGGCTCTGAACGTGCCAATAACCAAGACGATCTTTCATGCGACCCTGTTCATGGGCTGCGCGCTGATGCTGCCGTTTACGACTGCGGGTGCGCAGAGCGCGGGGAGTTCTGCCCCATCCGCGACGGCAACGACGACGGCCAAGCCCGCCCCAGCATCGTCTGCGGATACGGATCATGCGTCGTCTTACTATCACTACGGGCTCGCGAAGATCTATGAGGACCAGGCGGTTGCGAACGGACGCCAGGACCTGGCCACGCAGGCGATTGAACAATACAAACTGGCGTTGCAGGCTGATCCGGACTCGCGCGTGCTCGAGAACGGGCTCGCGAATCTGTACTTCCGGCTGGGGCGGATTCGTGAGGCAGTTTCCGCTGCGCAGGAACAGATTACGAGGCATCCGGATGATGTGGATGCGCACGAACTGCTCGGGCATGTGTATCTGCGGTCGCTGGGAGATGGGCAGAACCCACAGTCCGGCGAGATGCTGCAGGCGGCGATCAAGGAGTACGAGACGATCGCAAAGCTGAAGCCGCAGGATGTGGAGACGCATCTGCTGCTGGGCCAGCTGTATGGCCTCGCTCATGATTCGGCGAAGGCGGAGGAGCAGTTCAAGGCGGCGCAGAAGATTGATCCCAATTCGGAAGAGGTCGTGCTGAGCATGGCGCGGCTGTATTCGGAGCAGGGAGATCTGCAGCACGCGGCCAAGGTAATTGAAAGCGTGCCGGCTGACGACCGCAGCGCGCGCATGGATTTTGCGCTTGCAGGAATCTACGACCAGCTGAAGCAGCCGAAAAATGCGGTGAAGGCGTACCGCGCGGCCGTGGACGAAGATCCTGACAACGCGGACGCGAAACGTGGACTAGCGGCGGCTTTGACGGCCGCGGGCGAGATGGACGAAGCTGCCAAAGTCTACGCGCAGATTCTGGGAGCGGACCCGCAGGATGCTCAGGCGTTGATTCGCGAGGCAGACATCGAGCGGCAGCAAGGACACTATGAGCAGGCGCTCGCGACCTTGAAGAAGGCCCAGGCGCTGGTCTCGGACAATGTGGAGCTGAGCTATAACCTGGCGCTGGTCTACGACGCGCTGGGAAGGTTCGATGACTCGATCAGCACGCTAAAGCAGTTACTGACCGCGACGCTGCCGCCGGACGGCAGGTACAGCGATGCAGACCGCAGCAATCGTGCACTATTTCTCGACCGGCTGGCAATTGTGGATCGCGAGGCGAACCGCACAGATGACGCTGTTGCGGCGTACAAGGAGATGTCGCAGCTCGGCGGTGATTTCCAGGCTCGCGGAGCCGGTGGTGTAGTCGATGCGTACCGCGACGCTCACAACTGGAAAGCTGCGCTCGATGCAGCGGCAGCCGCGGCGAAGGCCATGCCGACGAACCACGATGTCCAGCTGACGTACGCGCGGCAACTCGCGGATTCGGGCAAAGTCGATGAGGCGCTGAAGCTGGCGAAGGCCCAGCTTGCAGGGACACCAGACGACCGCGATGTGTTCTTCACGGTTGCAGATATCAATGTACGGGACAAGCGATGGAAGGATGCGTCCGAGGCGCTGGATAAGGCGGAGGGCTTGGCCACAAAGCCGGAAGAGAAAGCTTTCGTGGCGTACTATCGCGGAACTGTCGCGGAGCGGCAGAAGCTCTTCGACCAGGCAGAGATTGAGTTTCGCAAAGGACTTGAACTGTCCCCGGACTTCGCCCCGATTGAGAACTACCTCGGCTACATGCTCGCCGAACGGGGACAGAAGCTGGATGAAGCTGTCGCGATGTTGAAGAAGGTCGTGGCCTTCGATCCGCAAAACGGCGCGTATCTGGATTCGCTGGCTTGGGCGTACTACAAGCAGGGACAGTATGCGCTGGCGGAGGACTACGAGCGCAAGGCAGCTTTGCGGATGTCGAACGATCCTACGGTGCTCGATCACCTGGGAGAGATCAACGCGAAGACGGGCAAGCTGTCCTTGGCGATTGACGAGTGGCAGCGTTCGCTCGCGCAGTATGCGACATCGCTTCCTCCTGAGGCTGATCCAGCGGACGTAGCAAAGGTGCAGCACAAGCTGGAGAACGCCCGCGTGAAACTGGCCCACGTGAATGCGCCCACGAAGTAGGCGATGGACGCCTTCAATTCCGGCGATAATTTAGTTCAGTGAAATTCGATCTTCAGGGCTGCGGCGTCTTCGGTGCCGAGGAACTCCGCCTGGCGGCGCGGGTATTTCCCGCTCCAGAGGGCGATGGGAGATCTCCGTTTGAGCGCGACCGCGATCGTGTTGTGCAGTCGCGGGCGTTTCGCAGGCTCGCAGGCAAGACGCAGGTATTTACCAGCCGTGCTTCGGATCATTTTCGCAGCCGATTGACGCACACCATCGAGGTGGCTCAGGTGGCGCGGCGAGTGGCGGCCGCGTTGGAGTTGAATGCGGACCTCGCAGAGACGCTCGCGCTGGTGCATGACATCGGGCATCCGCCGTTTGGACATGCAGGAGAGCGCGCGCTCGACCGGTGTTTGCAGCGGTATGGGCTGCGCTTTGATCACAACCTGCATGCTCTCCGAATCGTGGAGCACTTTGAGCAGCGCTATGCAGGTCATCGCGGACTGAACCTGACGCTGGCCACGCGCGAGGGCATCATCAAGCACTCGCGAGAGTATGCGGCGACGGAGCATCCCGAGTTGGCCGAATATTTTCTGGGCGAACGGCCGCCAGTGGAGGCGCAGATCATCGACCTGGCGGACGAGATCGCGTATCTGACGGCAGATCTTGACGACGGTGTCGAATCCGGTTTGCTGGGAATTGAAGATGCGATCGAGCACGTGGGTATTTTGCGGCGTAGTTATGAGGCGGTGCGACGCGCGCATCCCGAAGCTGCGAAGAAGTATCTGTTCCACGATGCGCTGCAGACGATGCAGAAGATGCTTGTGCTGGACCTGATTCAGCAAACGGGCGAGAGCGTTGTGGCGAGTGGAGCGAATACGCTGCAGGACATCCGCAGGCTGCCGGCGCGCGTCGCGGGGCTCTCGGTGCGGGCCGAGGCAGAGCGGGCCGAGGGCAAGCGTTATCTATACAAGACGCTGTACACGTGTCCCGTGCTCGAGGAGGAACACGCGAACGCGGAGGCGGTGGTCACGGAGCTGTTTGACCTGTGGGTGCAGCAGCCTGAGCAGCTGCCGGAGTCCTATCGCGCGGAGATTGAGAGCGACGGTGCAGCGCGGGTGACTGCGGACTACATTGCGGGCATGACGGACAATTTCATTCTGCTGCAGTATGCGGAGGCACGAGGGTGAGCCGCGGGGGAAAGCTGCGGCGCATGCGGGGTGACAGGCAGATGACGGACCTCGGCGGGCGATTGGTAGCGTAGAATTAAAGAAGCCGCGCTGCGCATGCGTCCCCGTCGTCCAGTGGCCTAGGACATCGCCCTTTCACGGCGGTAACACGGGTTCGAATCCCGTCGGGGACGCCAATAATATCAACAACTTAGATGCAAGCAAATGGTCTTGATTGAGCGCGTACGTCATGCGTACGTCATAAGCTCTTTCGAATCGTGCGCCTTGGCGTTCATTTGAGAGCTTTGCAACTCGGACGATCCGCTAGTCGAGCGAGAGACCCCCCACGCCCCCCATTTGTCGCACCCTCCGTGCGCGGAGCACAGTTCTGTCCTCCCTCAGACCCAGAGCGAAACTCGGTCATGCCCGTATTTCGTGCCATCACGACTAAGATAAGCCTATTGATCTTTTAGACTTAGCCGTATAGGGTGCATCATTGGTGGTGCATCATGAAGGGTCAAGCAAAATGTCCATTCTCGAAGAGGCAAGCGAAGACGAACTCGTAAGGCTTTTGCAGTTGTTTCCCGCATCGGTACTAAAGCTTGCCTGGGAAAAGCCGAAGCTAACGAAAGAGGCTATATGTCGCGCCGCAGCGAAGGAGCGGGACTTGCAGAAGATAGTCGGCTTGATCCGCACGAGCTTTGCGAGATGTCGAATGCATGTACATGTACTCTCGCTGCCAGATAATCAACCTTCGCCACTCACCGCAATCACCGACACCGAGGTGCTGCAATCTGAAGCTGGAGGCCCAACGTGGATACTCGCGAAAGTGTCTTTTGTGGTGATCTTGCAAGAGGCGTTGACAAAGGAAACGGTCAATTTGTTATGGCCTATGCGCATAGAAGAAGTGGAGGACCACACCGTTCTCAGCACCATTGTTCTCGAGCGTAACCCTGGCGTGCTTTTTGATGAAGGCGTTTCGGTAGTGTCCCGAAGTCTCGACGAAAAGCTGATTACGAAGAATCTACGTGCGTTGAACATCCAAGCAGCCGATCTTCACAAAGGGATGAAAGCCCTCTGGGAAGAGGATTATATGGATGCGTACAAAACAAAATTTCGCAGCCCTGAT
>DASYBN010000041.1:0-3873 GCA_036500785.1 Acidobacteriaceae bacterium | reverse complement strand
GCTGCCTCGACGCCCGTCACGCCGGACTCTGCCGCGAAGGAGTGGTAGCTCGTGCCGGATGAATCGAAGCCGGGCGGCACACCGTTCTATCGCCACGGAGACATCCTGCACACGCGCGGCGAGGAGCTCGAGCGCGAGATCTTCATGCGCGGCGAGGCAGGCGGACGCCTCGCCGTCGCGCTCGACGCCCTCACCGACGCGCTCGTCCTCGTCGGCCAGCACGGCGTCTACTGCACGAGCAGTCGCAATCCCGCCGTGGCCAAGCTCGATCTCCAGGCCGTTCTCGCCGGCATCGGCGGAGCCAAAGAGCTGATCGCCGCCGCGCTGGAGCAGCTGCGCAAAGAACGGGGATCCCGCTAGACCTGCCGCACCAGCGCTGTCATCCTGAGGCGTAGCCGAAGGATCCCGGTATTCGCCCGGATCGCTCCGATCCTGCCTCAAGATGCCCAACAAATCCGGTGTCATCCTGAGCGAAGCGTCACAATGTGACGCGGAGTCGAAGGATCCCCGTATTTCGCGCAGATCACCCATATCCTGCGCAAGAGCGAATTCAGACAAGCTGGCGCGTACACTGGACCCGCTTGAATTTCCTTCCAGGAGCTCTCCCCAAAATGCATCTTTCGCGCATTCTTTGCGCAGCCGTTGCAGGCGCCGCGCTGGCCGCACCCTCTTTCATCGGCGCGCAGACGAGTGCGCAGACGCCGCTCACGCTGGCCGTCGACCTCACCGGTGCTCCGCGCAGGATCCTGCACGCGCAGGAGACCATGCCCGTGCAGCCCGGGCCCATGACGCTGGTTTACCCGAAATGGATTCGCGGCGAGCACGCGCCGGACGGCCCGATCATCGATCAGGCGGGCTTCATCATTACGACGCCCACCGGACGGCGCGTCAAGTGGGAACGCGATTCCGACGACATGTTCACGTACCACATCACGGTGCCGCCCGGAACGACGCAGCTTAACATGAAGATGGATTTTCTAGCGACGGCGGCAGCCAGCGGCTTTTCGGCTGGAGCTTCAACCAGCGCCAATCTCGCGCTGCTCAGCTGGAATGAACTGCTGGTTTATCCCGGCGGCGCAAAGGTCGCCGATGTGATGGTGACGCCCTCGATCAAGATCCCAGAAGGATGGAAGTTCGGCACCGCACTCGAGCCGGCCTCGACGGCGGAGGCGCAGACCACCGTGTTCAAGAGCCTCTCGCTCGAGGACCTTGTCGACTCACCCGTGCTCACCGGCCGCTACTTCCGCGAGATTCCGCTCGCCAGCGACGTCACACCGAAGCACTATCTCGACCTCGCCGGCGATGGCCCCGAAGATCTCGAAATCTCGCAGGAGCACATCGACGACTTCTCCCGCCTGGTGCGAGAGACCGGCGCCCTCTACAAATCGCGTCACTACCACGCGTATCACTTCCTCGTCACGCTCAGCGATCAGGTCGCGCACTTCGGGCTCGAGCACCACCAGTCCTCCGACGATCGCGTGAACGAAAAGACCTTCACGGACGACAACTCGTTCATCGAGGCCGGGCTGCTGCTGCCGCACGAGTTCACGCACTCCTGGAACGGCAAATATCGCATGCCCGCGGGGCTGTACAAGCCGAACTACCAGGAGCCCATGGAAGGCAACCTGCTCTGGGTCTACGAGGGCCTTACCGAATACCTCGGCGACGTGCTTGCCTCCCGCTGCGGCATCTGGGCGCCGGCCGTTTATCGCGACCGCCTCGCCACCATCGCCGGCTACCTGAATGACGTGCGCCCCGGCCGCACCTGGCGCGACCTGCAGGACACCGCGACCGCCGCACAACTGCTCTACTTCGCCAGCGGCGAGTACGACAACTGGCGTCGCGACACCGATTACTACGACGAAGGCGAGCTGCTCTGGCTCGAGGTCGACCTCACGATCCGGGAGAAGACCAACGGCAAAAAGAGCCTCAACGACTTCGCCGCGCTCTTTGAGGGCCTCGGCGGTAACACTGGCCCAACAACCGTACCGTACACCTTCGACGATGTCGTTGAAGCTCTGAACAAGACGGCCCCCAACGACTGGGCGAACTTCCTGCGCACCCGCCTCGACTCCAACGAGTTTCACGCCCCGGAGATGGACGGCATCGACAAGCTCTCCGGCTACAAGCTGGTCTACACCGACAAGCCTGACTATTGGTCGCAACTCACTGAAAGCCAGCACAACATCATCGATACGCGCTGGTCGCTTGGATTCCTGGCCGGAACTGACGGGAAGATCGGTGATGTCATCGTTGGCGGTCTGGCCGACAAGGCCGGCTTGGGTCCGGACATGCAGATCATCGCCGTCAACGGCCGTGCGTTCACGCCGCTGCTGCTCCGTCAGGCGATCCAGAAAGCCGCCGGCAACGGGCCCGCGCTCGAGTTCATCGTGGAGAACACCAACTACTACAAAATCCTTCGCATCGACTATCACAACGGCGAGCGCTATCCGCAGCTCCAGCGCGTCGAAGGAACGCCCACCCGTCTCGACGACATCCTGCAACCGATGGTGAAGTAGCGGCGCAAAGAAAGAGGACGCGTCATCGTCCAGGTGGCGCGTCCTTGTTCTTTGGATGCAACGAGCGCGGCCCAGTGTCAGCTCGCCGCCGCCTGAATCGGATGCTCCGGATCGGTCGTCGCCTGCGGCGGCAGCGCACCCGCTTCCTTCAGCCGCTTCTCCACAACGGCTGCCTGGATCTCCGAGTTGATCTCCGCGCCCGCAAGCAGGGTCAGGCCGGTAATGTAAAACCACATCAGCAGAATCACCACCGCGCCCAGCGAGCCGTACGTAACCGTGTAGCTGTTGAAGAAATGCAGATACACGCGGAACCCGAGCGACGAGAGCATCCAGGTGATGATCCCGACTGCAGCGCCCGGCGTGAGCCAGCGCCAGCACTTCTTCTCGAGATTCGGCGCGTAGTAATAGATCGTGCTGAAGATCAGCATCAGCAGCCCACAAGCCAGCAGCCATTCAATCGCATGAATACCAACTACGGCCGCGATGCGCAGCGGCCGATGCCAGATCGCCGCACGCGCATGCCGCGCCAGAAGATCGCCCATGAACAAGACCGCAAGATTTACCGTTGCAATCACCGCGAGCAGAATCGTCACCAGAATCGCGGAGCCGCGCGCCTTCCAGTACGGCCTCGTCTCCCGCACCTTGTAAACCAGGTTCATCGTGTCCTGGATGGCCGCGAACCCAATCGATGCAGACCAGACCGCAGCCGCCAGACCGAGCGTGATCTTTCCGCTGCTGGACGCGCGCGCCGTCTGGTTGAACGTGTCGATCACCAGTTGAAACGCCGAAGGGGGCACTACCATCGCGAGATAATGCAGCAGCTGATCGTAAAACACCGACGCGCTTCGGGCCGCCAGTCCAAGCATGGAGCTCGCACAGATCAGCATCGGAAAGAGCGCGAACAGAAAGTAGAATCCCAGCTCTGCCGCGCGCGAGAGCAGGTCGTCGTCCATGAATGACTTCGCGGTGCGCTTCAGAATAAGCGTCGGCGGAGTCCCCTCAAAGTCCCACAGGCTGTGCAGCTGCCACCGAGAAACATAGTCCCACACCCGCTGAGCAAACGGATCGTCCGCGCGATGGTCCTTCCGGGCTGGCGTTTGAGGGGCGGACGGGAGTGATACGCTCTGCGGCATGCGCAACCGTTCCTCAGCTGGTAGGGTGGCCGTCAGCAAGACGTCCTCTGTTCTGATGCGGCGACTCTCAGGCTGGTAACTTTTGGGCAACGCGGCGACGCACCGTCTGCGCCGCTCCTGCATCTGATTCTCAGGAGTACAGAGGCCAAGCATGAAACGCCGCAGGTCCAGGGCCCCACGCAGCGCACGAGGAGTCCCTTTCTGGATGCGCAAGCTGGGAC
>DASYBN010000040.1:0-1853 GCA_036500785.1 Acidobacteriaceae bacterium | reverse complement strand
ACGGTGAAGACGCCAGCGCTGCCGGGGCCATTGAGGCGGCCGTGTCCGCGCACGACGGTGATCTTGTTCTTCTTCATCAGGAAGTCGAGACCCTTGGTGTGCTTCGCGGTCACGTCGTCCTTGCGCTTGATCAGGTTGTTCCAGTTCAGCGTGGGCTTGTCGACGTTGTCGATGCCGAGCGTGCCGGCGGCCTTCAGGTGATCCCATACTTCGGCGGAGAAGAGCAGCGACTTGGTGGGGATGCAGCCCCAGTGCAGGCAGGTGCCGCCGAGCTTGTCGGTCTTTTCGATCAGCGCGACCTTGAGGCCGAGCTGTGCGGCGCGAATCGCGCAGGTGTAGCCGGCGGGGCCGCCGCCGAGGACCGCGAGGTCATAGGTTGTCTCTGTTGCCAAGGGAATGCGCTCCATTCGTGAGGGGCTTTGCACGCGAGCCGTGCGGGGGATCGTTCACAAGTTTACGCCTGCGCTCGAGTCCCGCGCCCCAAAGTGTGTGCCGAACGATATTCGATGCGCGAGGCGCGCGGAACGATTCAATCGGCCAATCTGCATATTCAGTTGCGCGCAAGAGGAGGCGCGCCAAAGCATGAACGATTACGACTACAGTGCTGCGGGGTTCGCGTTGACTCGCAGCTTCGAAGGCCTGCGGCTGAGCTCTTACCAGGACTCCGCGGGCATTTGGACGATCGGCTACGGTCATACCGGGCCGGAGGTGCGCGCAGGTCAGCGGATCACCGAGGGGGAGGCGGAGGCGCTCTTGCGCGCTGATCTAAGTGCAGCGATTCATTGCGTTCGCGGAGCTGTTCGGGTTGCCGTGAGTCAGAACCAGTTCGACGCGCTGGTGGACTTCTGCTTCAACGCGGGGCGGGGAAGCTTTCTCGGATCGACGCTTCTGCGCTGCGTCAATCGCGGTGACTTCGCGGGCGCGGCGGGGCAGTTTGGTCTGTGGGTGCACGCGGGAGGCGAGGTGGTCGCGGGGCTGGTCCGGAGGCGAGCCGCCGAAGCCGCGCTGTTCGCAGGATCGGACGGAAAGACTCCACAGGCTTCCACAGAGGTGGGAGTGCGAGAACCCGGATCGGTACTGGCCTCGTCCGGGTTGGTGACGATAGTCTGAATGAGCTCGGCGGCTCTCTGCCTCCTTCAAAAACCTGGCCCATGTTGAACCACACCTCCCGACACTCCGAGGAGAACGCAGAGGCTTCCCCACTGCTTCGTCCGCTCGCGATCTTCTTTGTGATTGCGCTGATGCTCGCCGCGACGGCGTGGCAGCCGGTCGAGGCGGCCTCGCGCGAGCGCACGGTGCGGCACGCGACGGCAGCGCGGCTGCAGCCGCAGTCGGTTCGCAGGAGAGCGCATTCGGTTGCGGCACGGCGCGGGAGTGCAGGGTCTCAAGGCTCCAGGCGTGGGGTTCGGCGTGTTCAGTCGAGCGAAGGCGTGCGTGGTTCGCGCGGACATCGTCATGTCAGCAGCGCTGTTTACAGCGGGAGGATGGCGCGCCGCGGGGCAGGGCGCGGCCGTTCGGGCAGGGCGCATCTCGAGCGCGTTGAGTTTGAGCGGCATTCGGCGAGCGCCACCATGCTGAGGCCGGTGCCGGGTGCGAACAGCCTGGTAGAAGCTGCGCCGGGTAGCGTTTCCAGCGGCGGATCCCGTGTGGGGGACAATGCTGGCGCCGGCGCGCTGGGCTCGCCGCTCTCTGCGAGCGAGATGGCGGACGCCGCCGTGCAGCCGCGAGTATTTCCGATCTACACCCGCACGGGACATCTGATTGTTCCTCCGCCGCTGCGCGGGTCGCGCGAGATCCTGATGCACCAGAATGAGATGGCGGACGCTGCGGGGCTCGAGCGGATCGAGAACGAT
>DASYBN010000039.1:0-2926 GCA_036500785.1 Acidobacteriaceae bacterium | reverse complement strand
TGCAAGCTCTACCGGGCCGTTGGCCGCAGGTTTCACGGACGTGATCGGCGCGTCGTGCCCATTTACCTGCAGCGTGAGCGCGCGCGGATCGAGCTGCACCGGCGTCTTCGACTGCACGGTTACCAATGCTGTCGTCGGAATGGGCCCCTCCCGCCCGATTTCCTGCCCAGAAGCGGCGGCTGCAAAAGTGGCAGCCAGCGTAGCCAGGATCAAACCAGAACGAATTTCTCTCATCATCGTTTCGTCTCCCTTTCTATTAGATGAAGACAGCACGAAAACGATGAAAGTTGCAGGTGCGACCGGATCAACGGGGCTCCGGCGCACCTGCGTGCCCTTAGTCGCCCCCCAGACGCAGCTTCAACCCTGCCCGGAAGGTCAGCGGCAGCCCGGGATAGCCGATCGGCCCGATATGCTGATCGTTCGCCAGGTTGTTCACCTGCGCAAAGACGGTTATGTGCCGGGTAGCCGCAAACATTCCGCCCAGATCCAGCTTCGCGTAGCCGAAGTCCAGGTCCCGGTTGGGCAGCAGCAGCGAGTTATCGAAGCTGGGGGTCAGGCCGTCGAGGAACGTCGAATCATCGCTCTTGCTTGCGAATGCCCCCTGAAAAAGGATGCTGAACTTTGGTCGCCCATAACGCGCGCTCAGAAAGCCTGTGTTGGGTGGGCGACGAAAGACCCGCGCGCCGACCAACGGGCTCTCGGCGCCGATTGCGACGCCGGGGATGTTCGGGTTCTCCGTCGGCATCCCCTCGTTGGCCGCTACGGCATCTGAAGCGAATGACTGCAGCACCAGCGTGGCGAGATAGGTGTAGCCTCCGCGCAGCAGCAGGTGCGACGTAGGCTGCCACTGCACCTCCAGCTCCGCTCCCTGGGCGCGGTACGCCAGCGAATTCACGTAGGCCTCGTATATGGATGGCAGCGGGCAGGTCATCGTTGGGTCGTCGGGGCATGGCGCGCCGATGCCGAAGTACTGCGCCAGCGCCTCGCTGCTTACACCTTCGAGCTGATGGTCGAACACATTGTGGAAGTAGCCGCCGCGCAGAACCAGCTTCTCGCCGAGGATGTTCTGATCCACACCGATGTCGTAGGTCCGGGACCGCTCGGCTCCCTGCGGTCCGATGTGATATTGCTCAATCGCTGCGGTATCGCCAGCCTCGAGCAGCTGCGTATAGAGGCTGTTGTACTCGAGCGCCAGCGTCGGCTCCTGCACGCCCGTCGCATAATTGGCGCGCAGTCGCGTCCCGTGAAACAGCTTTGGCGAAGGCCGCACCGGCACGTACGTAAACCCGATCCGCGGCGTCCCGGCAATGCCGTACAGATGGTTCTTCTCGACTGCGCCGCCGAGCGAATAGGTGAAGCGTCCCTTTACCTCGCCTTGAAACTGCAGGTTATATTCGAAATTTGTGCGGTGGATCGACTCATGTTCGAAGTACTCCGCGTTGTTGTAACTGCCGCGCTCGTCGTCGAAACGAAATCCGAACAGGCCATTGAAGTAGTGGTTCGGGCTCCAGTCGCTCTGGTAGTAAAGCTGGTCGCGGTTCGAGCTCTGGTCGTCACTTCCGGTGAGAAACGCCGCCTGTCCGGTCGCGGTGTATCCGTTCGCCCCGCGGATATTTACTACATTGCCGAAGTACTCCGTGAACTCATACGGGGTGTCCGGGTAAAACGTGATCGGATTGCCGACGTTGCCGAACTGCGTCTGCTGCTCGCGCTTTCGGGCAATTCCGTAGCGCACCAGGTTGTGCCAGTTGAAGTGCGTCGTGTACTCGCCCGTCAGTCCCGAGAAGAGGTCCTGATCGCCCTGCTTGGCCGTGTTGGTCAGGTTATAAAAATCGTAGGCTCCCGGGAGCCCCTGCGCCGCGGTCAGGTTGCGGATCGTGAACCGCACATCTC
The DNA here is from genome assembly GCA_036500785.1 of Acidobacteriaceae bacterium. Classification (GTDB taxonomy): domain Bacteria; phylum Acidobacteriota; class Terriglobia; order Terriglobales; family Acidobacteriaceae; genus Granulicella. Next base: position 1,033 of record DASYBN010000039.1, on the reverse strand, counting down.
CGTTCCCATTGAATGCATACCCGATGTTCGCCGCCGAGGTCACCGCGTGAAACTCGTCGTTCGCGAGTGCGTTGGATGTATCGAAGCGTGAGAACGCCGCAAAGTAGTCGAACTTCTGAGCGGTGCCGCCCACCGTCAATTCGTTGCGCCACGAGTACAGCGTCCCCACATCGCCGGAGTAGTTCACCACTGGAATCGAGGTCGTCCCATGCGGCGTCTCAATGCTGATGACGCCAGCGCCCGCATCCGTTCCGTAGATCGCCGAGTTCGGCCCGCGGTACACCTCAATCTGCGAGACCGCCGTCGAGCTCACCGGACCGTAGTCAAAGGTTCCGCCCACATCCCCGGCCGACATGCCGTCCACCATCACAAGATTCGCGGTCGAGTTTCCGCCGCGCAGGAACAACGACGTGACGCCGCCGTACTGTCCTGTCTGCACCAGAAAAACGCCGGGCGTCTGTCGCAGCGTATCGACCACGCCCACGTGAGTCGCCAGCAGATCGCCTGGAATGAGGCTCACCGGCGCGGTCAACTGCGGCACCGGGGTCGGCAGCGCTGTTGCCAGCACGCTCACCGCCTGGTGCACGGTCACGGCCGAGAGAACGACGTCGCGCTCCAGCACATCCGTCGCGCCGCCGTAGAACTCCTGCCCGATCCCCGGCAGAAATCCGCCGGCCGATCCGAGGAGTGTGAACCGTCCCGCGTCGGCCGAACGGATCTCATAGCTCCCGTCATCTGCGGCAAACGCGATTGCGGCAACTTTGCCGTGCTCAATCAGCTGCACGCGCGCGCCGCGCAGGCCTTTGCCGAGCGCATCAGTCACACGGCCGCGCACAATTACTGCGCGCGCCTGTGCGGCCAGTGCCGCAAATCCGATTGTCAGAAGAAGAAGGTGCGCAGCACGCGTGCGCAAAGACCTGCCGGACGCCGAATGGCGCCGATCCGAAAAGATCATCGATTGTCTCCTCCGCTTCCCCTTCGGAAGCGTGGCAGAGGCAGCGCTTGAGAACCGGTCTCCTGACTGGCGCGATTT
>DASYBN010000038.1:0-7135 GCA_036500785.1 Acidobacteriaceae bacterium | reverse complement strand
CGCCACTCGCCTCGATCGCAACATCAACTTCAACTGGGATAAAGTAATCGGCGTCGTTCCAGGCCTGCCGCGCAACAACTGGTCCGTTCGCTGGAGCGGCACCCTCACCCCCCCCGCGCCCGGCACCTACAAGATCGGCGTGCGCATCAACACCTGCTACGCCTGCGAAAATCAGGAAGGCTTCCGCCTCTTCCTCGACGGCAAACTGCTCACCCAGAACTCTGGCAAAACCGCCGAGCGCGGCGCGGCGTTCGAAGTCCCCGTCAACTTCACCGACACCAACCCGCACCCCATCAAGCTCGAGTACCTCCACGCCACCGGCTCCGCCGGCATCGATCTCACCTGGGAGGCGCCGGCCGCCGCGCTCCGCGAGGAAGCCGTCGCCGCCGCAAAGCAATCTGACGTCACCATCGCCTTCGTCGGCCTCTCGCCCGCACTCGAAGGCGAAGAGATGCCCGTACACCTCGAAGGCTTCTCCGGCGGCGACCGCACCTCGATCGATCTCCCCGCAGTGCAGGACGATCTGCTCAAAGCCGTCGCGGCCACAGGCAAGCCGCTCATCGTCGTCCTGCAAAACGGCAGCGCGCTCGCCGTTAACTGGGCCGCGCAGAACGCCGCCGCCATCCTCGAAGCCTGGTATCCCGGCGAAGCAGGCGGTACCGCCATCGCCGAGACCCTCGCCGGCGACAACAACCCCGCCGGCCGCCTTCCGCTCACCTTCTACAGCTCGCTCTCGCAACTCCCAGCGTTCGAAGACTACGCGATGAAGGACCGCACCTACCGCTACTTCACGGGCCAGCCGCTCTTCACCTTTGGCTACGGCCGTAGCTACACCAGCTTTGCCTACAGCCACCTCAAACTTCCCGCATCCATCAACGCCGGCGATCCAATCACCATCGAAGCCGAGCTCAAGAACACCGGCTCCCGCGCCGGCGATGAAGTCGCGGAGCTCTACCTCACGCAACCGCGCGGAGACGACACCCCTCAACGCATCCTCGCCGGATTCCAGCGCGTGCATCTTGCGGCCGGCGAAACCAAACACATTACCCTCACCATCACGCCGCGCTCTCTCAGCCAGGTCGACGCCGAAGGCAATCATGTCATCCTGTCCGGCGACTACACGCTCTCGCTCGGCAGCACACAACCCGGCATCTCACCCACTCTCACTGGCCACTTCACCGTCACAGGGCGCCAGCAACTCCCGAAATAATTGTTCTCCAAGGCGCAATGCATTGGCATCAATGCTTCGGCTGCCAGGCTCAGTGGACCGCCACGGAGAGTCTCGTTAAGGGCACGGCTTCAGACGTGCCGCAAATCGCCTCGCAAGGAGCGGGGCTTTAGCCCCTGAGGTCAGCTTGCCTTCTTCACCCCCGGTGTATGCAGATACCTACTCGCGAACTCGATGAACGTCGGCCAGTTCGGCAGCGGAGTATGCCCTTCGCTATGCTGCCGCCATGCCAGATCCCCGCCGATATCCGGCGTCAGCACCGCAGGAAACTCCGTCGAGCTCAGCCCTTTCGCGCCTAACAATCTGTACACCGGCCCAGCCGCGACCTCCGCCATAAACATTCCGCGGGCATCCACCCATCCATCGCCTTTTTCGAGCGTCCCCGCGCTTACAAACACCGGCCTCGGCGCACACAGTGCAATCAGCTCATGCGCATCCACCGGCAGATCGTTCCAGTTGAGCGGCCCCGCATACTTCAGAAAATTACCCGCCATCCAGTAGTACTCACCATCCGCCAGGTTCTCCACCGTCTCGCCCCAGTTCCTCCGGCTTAGCTTCGCTCCGCCCTCGCCCGACGAGCTGATGTACCCAATCGCGAACCGCTGGTCGTACGCCATCGTGATCAGCGCCGTCTTTCCAAACCGCGAATGCCCCGTAATCCCGACCTGCTTCGCGTCGACAGATCTATCGGTCTCAAAATAATCCAGCGCGCGCGATCCCGCCCATGCCCACGCGCGCAACACACCCCAGTCATCCAGCCTCCGCGGCTGCCCATGATTGCACAGTCCAATAATCCCCTCGGTCAGCCCCGCTCCGTTGTCCGCCTGTACGCTATACGGCGCCAGCACGGCATATCCCCAACCCTTCTTCAGCAGCATCTCCTGCCATGTCGGCCCAGGCGGCGGAGGCGGCAGCGGAAACGGCGGCTTCCCAATGAACCCATACTCCAGAATGATCGGCACCGGCCCGCTCGCATTCGCCGGCGTGGTCAGCTCCATCTGTATATTGACGTCAATTAATGGGTACGCCGAGTTGTCGACATGCCCCACCAGCGACTTCGTAATCGTCTCCACCCCCGCGTCCTCGCCGCGCTTCGTCGCGGTCACCTCCCAGCGCACCGCTGGCGTATGCGCAGGTACGCGCCCATAGATCTCGCGATCGAACATCTCCACGATCTCCGGCCGTCTCACCCTCCACCACATCTTCGCGCTCGTCACCCGCTTGCCGCTGTTCAGCAGCAGCGAATCCGGCAGATCTGGATACGGATTCGCCTTCGCCTCGTCATAGTTCGCCGCGTTCGGCGAGCTCTTGTTGTACCCATCGCGCCCCGGCCGCAGCTCCTTAATGCCCAGCAGATCCATCTCACGCTGATGTTCCTGCTCCGCGGTCAGGTGCACCACCGCCGAATACTTGGCGGCCGACTGAATTCCACTCTCCTGCTGCGTCGACGCTGCCGTTCCCGCGACCACCGTCGTCCCCAACCACAGCAATCCAAGCATCCGACCCGCAACAATCATGTCTGAAACTCCCCATCCACCCTCTCAAGAAGAATAGGGCAGCCCCGTCAGGAGCTGCCCCCAGGAGACTGCCACTGAGACACCTTAGAAGTTGAACCTCCCGCTGAGCTGCAGCGTCCGGGCGCCTGCCGTTGGAGAGTAGGGAGCTCCGAAGGTGGTGATGTAACCGAACGTCGATCCGCCGACCGTCGCGTTCGGGCTATTCAACAGCGCATGATTCAGCAGATTGAATGCCTCCGCCCGAATCTGGAACTCGCTCTCTCTCCACACATGGAATCCACGGAAGAGGCTCGCGTTGATCTGCGTGACGCCGGGCCCGCGGAACTCATTCCGGTGGGTGTTGCCGAGGTGCGGAGCGACAACGCAGGACGGCGTGGAACCCGGACAGTTGATATCGCCAGGCGCAGTCCCGTACACGGGCTCCGTAGGATTCGCAAACGCAGTCGGATCGAACCACGGCTGACCACCGGATACTGCATTGTTCCCAGGAGTCCGGTTGTGTCCGCCGAGCTGGCTGTATGGCTTTACGAGGTCAGCGTAGAGCGACGAGCCCGGAGTATTGATCGTGTTGCTGTTCGCGCTGACGGAGAACGGTGCACCGCTGATGTGGCTAAGCTGCCCGTTCAGTTGGAAGCCGCCGAAGATTGCGGAAGCAACGCCATGATTGGCGAACTTCTGATCCCTTCCGAATGGCAGGTGATAGATCCACCAGAACTGCAGATTGTTGGTGCGATCATAGCTTGCGGTGGCCCGATTCAAGGCCCAATATGCGGGATAGGAGAAAGCCAGCCCGCCTGAGCCGGAGCCCGCGCCGTTGTCCTCGTAGTTGAAGGCGTGCGACCACGTGTAGACCAATCCGAACTGCGCCAGCCGCCCCGCACGATGTGAGAGCTGCGTCTGCAGACCGTTGTAGTTGGAGCTGAACGTTGGTGCGTTCATCGTGATGCCGCCGGTGTTGTAGCAGATCGTTCCCGCCGCCGACGTCGCGTTCGCGCAGTGCTCCGCGTTGATGATGGTGTTCGCCTGGAAGTTGCAGGCCCCGGTCAGTCCTGACGACGGATTGAACTGCCCGTTCGCCATGCATAGCGTTCCCCCGCTCGGCAGTGGCGCCGCGTTTAGCGTGTAGCCGGCGAGCTGGCGAACCTGGTGTGTCCCCACATATCCGATGTTCGCGACAAAGCCGCTGCCAAGATCCTGCTCGATAAACAGGTTCCAGCTTTCGATGTACCCGCGCCGATAGTTCGCCGGCGCTGTGTTGGTCGATCCGCTCACCGGGAGCCCCACAAATCCAGTGGAGATATCCGGAAGCACTGGCGTGGGGATACCGACCGACAACGGCAGAGGATTTCCGTTCGGATCCACCGCGATGCTGTCGGTTGATGCCCCGGAGTAGGACGGCGCCTGGTCCATCGGGTAGGAGTCGCGCAGGAACCGCAGGCTGTCGGGATCAGTGGTCATGCCCGCGCCAGCACGCAACACCAGTCTGTCACTCACGCGATAGGCGAGGCCCACGCGCGGCAGAATCTGTCCCCAGCCCATCTTGAAGCCGGCGTTCTCCGGATTGCCGTTGATGCCACCGACCTCTATGTTGGCCGACTGTGGCAGTGAAGGATCGAGCCGATACACACCCGAGTGGTCCTTATAGGGCGCAGGGTAGAACTCATACCGCGCACCGTAGTTCAGGGTCAGCTTTGACGTCAGTGTCCACTGGTCCTGCGCATAACCGGCGATCTCCGTCCAGCGCAGCGCATTCGGGTTGTAGAGCTGTACCGCCTTCTGTACCGATGCCGCGCCGTTCTGGTTTGGCAGACCCAGGAGGAAGTCGGCGAGCGCGAGATAGCTATTGAGGTTGTTCGGTGTCTGTACACCCTTCGCGTTTGGAGCTGACAGGTCCAGAGGTCCGGTCGTCATGCCACCCTGGAAGTAGAAACCGCCGCGCGGATTCACGATGGCACCGCCGGAGGTCGGCTGGAAGTGGTTCAGGTCGAAGTGATAGTACGTGAAACCGTACTTCGTAGCATGCTTGCCGATGTTCCAGCTAAGGTTGATATCGCCCGTGAACTGGTTGTCCCGGAACAGGTACGGATTCGCTGTCTGCGCATTGCCCAAAGTGGAGAAGCCGCTCGCGCCACTGCTGGTCTCGCCAAAGAAGGCGAAGATCGGCTGTCCGACATAGTTCGGTCCGGTGCCGTTGGTTCCCGGAATCCCCAAACCATTCGGCGGCGGTGTCACCCCGAAGTCGCCGAGCGAGACGTCCAGCTGCGACTGCGCTCCGGTCACCTGCCGTGTGTAGCCGCCGTCCGCATCGATGACCATCTTCGGCGTGATCACGTGGCTGAAGTCGATCCCCACGTTCTGAAGGCGGCCCGAAGCCGCACCAGCCTGGCCTCCGTCGAACGGTGCACCGCCCGCCTGGCCCAACGGTTGAGGATCCAGAATCGAGAATGGCTCGATGCTGTAATGCCCGAAGATGCTCGTCCTGTCGCTCGGGTTATAGGTCACCTTCGAGTCGGCCGAGTTTCGGTTATAGGAAAATGTGTCGGACCCGGCATAGTTCTGGATGAGCTGGTTGTTGAGCGAGGTCGTTGACGGCGTGCCCACCGTTGCCGAAATGGGCTGCAGCAGCGACAGCATCAAAGCTGAGCCGGGGAACTGACGACTCGGCGGAATGCAGTTACAGCCGTACTCTGACAGGAACGTCGGCCGCGACCCGACGGGGAGATAAGGTCCGACGCCGCCCGGCTGAGGATCGTAAAGAATCGCTTGCGAGGCAGGATTGGTGAGCGATTGCACCTCGGAGAAGTCTCCTCCGAGCATCGTCGTATCCGGCACGGTCGCCAGGCCGGTCGTCAACTGCCGCCGTGTGGTCCGATCAAAATCCTGGAAGAAGAACAGCTTGTTTTTCCCCGTCAGTATCTTCGGGATGTACACCGGGCCGCCGATCGAAAACCCAAACTCGTTGTAGATATTCTTTGGAATCCGCGGAAAGGCCGCCTCGGTTTGTGTGTACCCGCGAGCGTTGACGTTGTAAAGCTGGTTGTACCACCACGCACTGCCGTGCAGGCTGTTCGTTCCGCTCTTCAGAATGACGTTGATCGACGCGCCGCCTGCTACGCCCTGCTCGGCGTTGAACGAGTTCGTCGTGATGTTCACCGTCTGAATAGCGTCCGGCGGGGGAACGTACGCCACAAGGTATGGTAGCCATCCGTACGTATTCACCGCGCCGTCGATGCGCGTCGTGTTGCCCATATGTTCCAGGCCATTGAAGTTCACCGACATCGCGCGCGAAGGATTCGACGCCGTCGAGTTCTGCTCCTGCACGCCCGCAGCGCCGGGAATCAGCGTGTAGAGCGCCTGGAAGTTGCGCCCCTGCGACGAGGTAATCGGCAACTCCGCGATCTGAGACTGCGACAGCTGGTGGTTTACCTCCGCCGTCTCCGTCTGCAGAATGGGCGCCGACGTGTCCACCGTCACCTCGGCGTTCACGCTCGCCGGCTGCAGCGCCGCGTTCACGCGGACGACTGCATTCACGTCCACCGCCACGTTCTTCTGCGTGTACCCGCCAAAGCTCGCCATCGCAGCGACGGAGACCGTATACGGCCCCGGCTCCAGGTTCGGTACCGTGTACTCGCCATGGCCGGCGGTCGTCGTCTGGCGTGTCTCGCCGTTTGCCTGGTTCGTCACTGTAATCTTCGCGTTCGGAATATCGGCCCCCGTAGGGTCCGTCACCTCGCCGGTGATGGTTCCGTACAGCACCTGCGCGCGCGCCGCCACTCCCGCCAATGCCAGAATCGCCAGCACGGCTACAGCTGCCCCGCGCCGCAACCAGCTCATACCGCTCATCCCATGTCCTTTTTCCATGCCTTGCATCTTCGGCTCCTCCTCAAATGAATCCTTCGGCGGCCTGCAGCGCATTTTTTTCACAACGCGGATGGCAGCTCTTTTTTATGCGTCGCGAACTTTAGGCTGAACGAGGAGAAGCTGTCAAGGATTTTTCGTGAGAGAGTGACGAGAAGTGCAAGAAATGGGCAGGAACCTGGAGAAATTCTCCAGTTCCCGGCTCGTGCCGAATCAGCCGCTCGAGCACGCTGGACCTCCTCCCGGCCTCACTTTGTGAGAGGGTCCAACAATTTGCAGAAAGCCACAGTATGTCGCAGCACGCCCGTTTGGGCGCGTTTCGGCGCTCTTCGAAGTGCTTTGAATCTCTCTTTGCGTGTTTCAGCCGGCTTCGACAGCCGACATCACACTCTCGCTCGTACCCCGACCCCGCGCCCGGGGCCTCGCATGCGTATGCGTCCGGTGATAGCCCGAGTGCCGCTGCAGCACCAGCGCCGCCGCTCCCCGCAGCCGCGCAAACTCCGGATTCAGCGTTGTCATCACTCGAGGCGGA
>DASYBN010000037.1:0-5371 GCA_036500785.1 Acidobacteriaceae bacterium | reverse complement strand
CGGAGGCGATCCATTCCAGGCGGCCCGGCCACTGCGTGTCGCGGATGCCCTGCTCGATGGCCTCGTTGGAGATATCGAAGCCGTGGTTAGCGCGGAGCTCGAGCGCAGCGGCGACGGCGAGCGCCAGATTGCGCTGCTGGTGCTGGCCGCCGAGCGGCGAGTCGATCTGAAGTATCTTGCCGTCAATGGGAAGTGGGTAGTGGTTTCCGTGAACCGGTTGCGCAGATGTATTGATGTCAATAGAATCTGAAAGCTCGCGCGGAGGAAGGCAGCGTGCAGCGTCGACGCCGCGGACGTTCAGGTTCACTGCTGCTTCACCGATCGCCGCGTTGGCCTCGGGGTGCTGCGATAACGTAACGAGGACGCCGCTCTCGCGCAGGATCCCTGCCTTCTCCGTGGCGATGGAGCGCAGCGTGTTGCCGAGAAACTCGGTGTGGTCTAGGCCAATGTCCGTAATGATCGAGACGAGTGGGTCGACGACGTTGGTGGCGTCGAGCCGGCCGCCGAGGCCGACCTCAAGGATGGCAATGTCGATCTTCTGCTCGGCGTAGAAGCAGAAGGCGATGGCCGTGAGGAGCTCGAAGAAGCTGGGCGCGTGCGGGAGCTCGGCGCGTGTGACGAGCTGATCAGCGGTTGCATCGACGAGTGTGAAAAGGCGCGCGAACTCAGCGTCCGAGATCTCCGTAAGCTTGGACGGCGCGCCACTTGAAACGCGAATGCGCTCGTTCACGCGCAGCAGGTGCGGCGAGGTGTAGAGCCCGGTGCGCAGGCCGGCGGCGTTCAGGATCGAGGCGAGCGTGGCGGCCGTGGAGCCCTTGCCGTTGGTGCCCGCGATGAGCACTGAACGAAACGCGCGCTGCGGGTCGCGGAGCTCACGCAGCAGCGTGCGGATATGGTCGAGCGACCACTTGCGCGGGACTCCGGCGCTGCCGGTGCGCAGCTCGGGTCCCATCGCGGCCAGACGCGCCAGCGCTTGCTCGTAGGTCATTCGTTTATTCTCTCGCGTTCTTGATCGGAGACCTCGGCGTGGCAGAGGCGGCCGGCTCGTCCGCGGAGCTGTAAGCCGTCGGTTCGGCCTGCGAGGTAGCGCGCGTTGAGCGCGGCGGAGTCGAGGTCTTCGACCACCGTGAGGCCGTAGCGCGGGAGTTCGTCCGCGAGTTGCTCGGGTGTGAAGAACAGCTGAAAGGGTTCGCCCGCTTTTGCGACGCGCGCGGAGAGCGAGTCGAGCATGAGCTGCTCGAGGAACGGCAGGGCCTCGCGCGGGAGCGAATAGTCGAAGACGAGGCTGGAGCCGGAGGGCAGCCGGCCGAGGACGCGCGCGGTTGCGGCGAAGGCCTCGGGCGTGAGGTAAGGGACCACGCCGAGCCAGGCGATTGCGGTGGGAATCCCGAAGTCGAAGTCGCCATGCAGGAGCTGCTGACGGAGCGACTGGTTCTCGAAATCGACCGGGACCAAGGAGAGCGTCTCGGGAATGTTCAGCTTCGCGGCGGCGAGCACCGAGCGCTTCCACGATTGCGTCGCCGGGTGATCAACCTCGAAGACGTGCAGATCGGGATAAGGATTGCGGAGAGCAAACGTATCGAGACCGGCGCCGAGAATGAGGGCCTGGCGAACGCCCCGGCTGCGCACGCCAGCGGCGAGGACGTCCTCGGCAAAGCGCGCCCGGCAGACCATGAACGCGCGAATGGCAGCGGAGAACGGTTTGCGCGAAGCCGCAGGCGTGCGCTGAAGTTCGGTGCGAGCCTCGGGCGGAAGAATCTGGAGCGCAAACGGGTCGTCGAAGATGAGCGGCGCCGCGTCATGCACCTGGTGCGCGGCACGGCGCATGGCCACGCGGAGCGCAGTGCGTGAAGGGCCGCCCTCTTGCACGGGGTTAGTCGGCGGCGGCTGCGGTCGTGTCTGTCGACGTGCCGGTATTCTCGAGCTCGATCACCTGAGGCTCACTCATCCAGCTGAGAGCGTTGGCGAGGTACGCCTTCATCTCGCGGCGCGGCACGATGGCATCGAGAAAGCCGTGCTCGAGCAGAAACTCGCTCCGCTGAAAGCCCTCGGGAAGCTTCTGCCTGATGGTCTGCTCGATCACGCGCGGGCCGGCGAAGCCGATGAGCGCGCCCGGTTCGGCGATGTTGAGGTCTCCGAGCATGGCGAAGCTGGCGGTGACGCCACCGGTGGTCGGGTCGGTCATCAGCGATATGTAAGGAATGGATTCGTCGTCGAGGCGCGCCAGGGCGGTCGAGACCTTGGCCAGCTGCATCAGCGAGGCGATGCCTTCCATCATCCGCGCTCCGCCGGAGGCCGACACGATGAGCAGCGGCGTGCGGCTCTCGTACGCACGATCGACGGCGCGAGCGATCGTCTCGCCGACGACGGCACCCATCGAGCCGCCGATAAAGCTGTACTCCATCGCAGAGACGACGATGTCCAGGCCGTTGATCTTGCCGATCGCGTTGACGACCGCGTCGTTCAGCCCGGTCTTCTTCTGGGCCTGCTGGAGACGGAGCTTGTAGGGTTTGAGATCCGTGAAGCTGAGAGGATCGGTGGAGCGGAGTTCGCCATCGACCAGCTCATAGCCGGGGTCCAGCAGCATGTGGATGCGTTCGCGCGCGCCAATCTTGAAGTGCTTGCCGCAGTACGGGCAGACCTTCAGGTTCGCTTCCAGGTCGGCATTCCAGATCGGCTTGCCGCACTGATCGCATTTGGTCCAGAGGCCTTCGGTGCGGACCTCATGGTCGGAGGGCGGGACGATTTCGTGCGCGTCGCGCTTGAACCAGGTCATCGAATCGGCTCCTTGGGCGGCAAGAAGGCCCATCTGAGATTGTAACGCTAGGGCGGTGAGAAGGAGCTGACGAATGAGGTGGTTAGGGTGGGGGGCGGCAGGGATCCTGGCAGGTCTGGCGGTACTCGGGGGGACGCACGCCGGGGCGCAGACGGATGCCGGGTGGCCGGAGTACGGAGGAACGCCGGCGGGGCAGCGCTATTCCGCCGCGCGTCAGATCAGCCGCGAAAACGTGGCGGAGCTGCAACCGGCGTGGACGGTAGATCTGCGGCCGTATGAGGGCGCCAGGCCGCGGGGAACGTTTGAGGCGACGCCGGTGCTCTGGCGCGGCACGCTCTTTCTGACCACACCCAAGGACGTTGTGCTGGCGGTGGATGCGGCGAACGGACGCGTGCGCTGGAGCTTCGATCCCGCGGTGAAGGACGAGGATGTGCACTACATCGCGACCTCGCGCGGCGTGGCGTTGTGGCACGATACAGTGCGCCGCGACGGTTGCGCGGACCGGGTGCTGCTGGCGACGCTCGACCGCAGGCTGATCGCCGTCGATGCGACAAAGGGAAGCTTGTGCGCGGGCTTCGGACGCGGCGGCACAGTGGACCTCAGCGCGGGCGTGTACGCGCCGAAGATCGAGCAGCTGGAGTACACGTCTCCGCCCATCATTGTCGGTGACCGCGTGATCCTCGGATCCTCGATCGCGGACAACCAGACGATCGATGCGCCGTCGGGTGCGGTGCTGGCGTTTGATGTGCGTACGGGGCGGCCGCTGTGGAGCTGGGAGCCGCTCGCCTGGGCATCCGGGCCGGGACCGCACAGGAGCGGCGCGGGAAACGCGTGGGCTCCGATGGCAGCGGATGCAGAGCACGATCTCGTATTTGTGCCGACGGGCAGCGCAGCTGTCGATTACTTCGGCGGAACGCGGCCCGGTGACGATCGCGATGCGGACTCGATCGTGGCGCTGCGTGCTTCGACGGGCCAGAAGGTGTGGGCGTTCCAGCTTGTGCACCATGACCTGTGGGACTACGACACGGCGTCGCAGCCGCTGCTGTTTCTGTGGCGCGGCAAGGTGCCGGCGGTCGCGATGATGAATAAGACCGGGATGATCTACGTCTTCAACCGGCTCACCGGCGAGCCGCTGTTCCCGATTGAGGAGCGCACGGTGCCGCGGACGGATGTACCTGGCGAGACGAACTCGCCAACGCAGCCGTTCTCGGCGGTCGAGCCCCTGCTGTCCATGCGCTACAAGCTGGACAAGCTGCCGGAGCAGGATGCGAGCTTCTGCAGGCGATTGATCGGCGAGGTCCGGAACGACGGGCCGTTCACGCCGCCATCGCTCAAGGGGACGGTGGTCTATCCGTCGTCGCTTGGCGGACCGAACTGGGGCTCGGCGGCCTTCGATCCGGCGACTGGCGTGATGTATGCGCGGGTGAATTCGATGGCGTATCTGGTATGGCTGACCGGCGCCGCACCACAGCCAGGAGCGCACCAGGATCCGCCGGAGAGCGCGCGTGAGCAGTTGAAAGCCGGGCTCTTTCGGCCGCCCGACGCGGCGCTGGGCGGCGGCGGCAGCGCCATGGACGGGACGCCGTATGCGATGAACCTGCGAGCGGTGGTTGGACCGGGCGGCTCGCCTTGCGGCGGCGCGCCGTATGGCCGGGTTGTCGCCACAGACTTGAACACCGGAAAGCAGCTCTGGTCTGTTCCCCACGGAAGCATGGCTGGAGGACTTGTGGGCGCAATTGGGATGGGCGGTCCGCTGGCGACGTCGGGCGGCCTGCTGTTTGTCGCGGGAACCAGCGACGCATTCCTGCGCGCCTACGATGCGGCGACAGGGCGGGAGCTGTGGAGGGGCAAGCTGCCCGCTCCGGGAAGTGGAACTCCGATGACGTACGTCGCGCGAGGCACGCAATATGTGGTGGTCGCCACGGGTGGTGGCGATACGGACAAAGGTGACCGGCTGGTCGCGTTTGCGCTCGGGAAGAGGATCAGGGAGCGTTTAGGTTCAGCGAGAAACCAGAGCGGATCGTAACCGGAGCGCCCTCGGCAAAGAGCACGCTCGAGACCCACTGGTCAGTTAGCAACGCGAACTCCGGCCCGTACAGCCTTTCAAAATCGACGGCGATCTCATAGCTCTGCAATCGGTAGGTCTCCCATCGCGGATGCTCCACCTGATACGCCGACGTGCTGCCATCGCTTCGCTTTGTGTAGCCCCAGTAGTGCTCGGTGACGAACTCTTCTTCGCTGCCGAGCGCAATGGGCGTTGATGGAAGATAGCCCGCAGCCGAGAGGGAGTGCCATCGGCCGCCGAGCTTCCACGCATACTTCGCTGTCAGCAACTCTTCTGTCGATGCGATCTCGTGACGTGTCGGAAGCGCGAGGTACGGCTCCTCGTAGAGGCGCTTCGCGACGAAAGCGATGGCGCGGCGCGGCACGAACTCGCGGATGAAGACCACACCGCGCTTACTGCTGCCGTCCGGCTCGCGGCGCCGAACGTAGAACCGCAGGTTGATCTCTTCAAAGCGCGTGTGCAGCGGGATTGCAAAGCCTTTCACGCGCACGCGATCGAAGAGGAATGCGACGAGCGAGACGTAGCAGCGC
>DASYBN010000036.1:0-9914 GCA_036500785.1 Acidobacteriaceae bacterium | reverse complement strand
GATTTTGTGTTCTATGACGGGTCGGGCTTAAGTGGGCATGATCTGGTGACGCCGCGAGCGACGGCGCAGCTGTTGGCGTATGCGGCGAAGCAGCCGTGGTTCGCGCAATGGAAGGCCGCGCTGCCGGTGGGCGGCGAGGATGGAACGCTGGCGTCGCGGTTTTCAGAGGCGCCGCTGAAGGATCATCTGTTTGCAAAGACCGGGACACTGGGCGAGAGCCGTGGGCTGTCGGGATATGTGGACACGGCGAGCGGCAAGCAGGTGATCTTTTCGATCTTCGTCGACGATCATGCGCCGAGTGGGTCGGGAGACCGCAAGGTGATGGATGAGATTGTGGCGGCGATTGCGGCGAACGAGTGAAAAGATGTTAGGGAATGTGGAGTTAGGAAGTTAGGAAACGCTGCTTCGTTTGCTCAAGAGGCCGAGAAGCGCCCTAACTCGCTCACTCCTGACTTCCTAACTTTCACTTCCCTACTTCGGCGTGTGCTGCTTGATGTAGCCGCGGAGCTCGAGGTTGAGCTCGAGGGCTTTGTTGACGCCGGACTCGAGCATGCGGAGCCAGTCGGAGGCGGGCTCCTTGAGCTCGGCCATGCTGAGCAGATAGGTGGTCTGGACGATGATCTCGAGGGCGTTGGAGAGATCGTGCGCCATGCGGCGAATCTCCAGCGCGAGCTCTTCCGGAATCTGCTGGGACGATGCCGTGGATGGAACGGCCGTCGAGGGCTCACTCATGTGCGCGCAATGCTCCCGTGGTGTTATCGAATTCTCATCTCAAATGGACGCGAACGCAATTGGCACAGTTTACGCGGGCGTCGTCCGAATTGACAGGGGGTTAGGGGTTTGAAACACTAAGACTTCACGCTCGCAGGTGCGCGGTGGGCACCTGGTTTGCAGTGAGCCGAAGTGGCGGAATTGGCAGACGCGCATGGTTCAGGTCCATGTACTCGCAAGGGTGTGAAGGTTCGAGTCCTTTCTTCGGCACCAAATTTTGAAGGCAGCGCGCAAGCAGCGTAAAGGTTCGAATGCTTTCTCCGCCGCCGAGATCCAAGACAACGTGAACGAATGAGCCGCCTCCGGGTGGCTCGAGTTGCTTAAGGGCTGGGGCGCAGATTCAGCAAACGAAAGGCTGCCGTCCTAAGTAACGTGCGCTTCCGTTCGCGCGATTCCACCTTTGGGGGGTACCTTCGCTGGCTCCTGCGCGAGACGCTACACCCCTATCGTTGTTGGTTTCGGGAGCCCCCAAAATGCACAGCTTGTTCGTGGCTGCAGCTTTCGTTCTGATGGTTTTGTCGCCCTGTTTGATGACCCTGCGCTGGCACCCGGAGAAGGACGAGGACTGGGACTAGACGCCGCCTTTCACCTGACCAAAAACCCGCCTCCGGGGACCGTAACCGCCTGCATCCAACGCTGCACAGGGCGGACGGCCCCGGAGGTTTTCTTATGGCAGAGCGTTTGGCAGCGGTAACGGGAGCATCGAGCGGCATCGGCTACAACCTGGCCAAGGTGTTCGCGGAAAACGGATTCGACCTGGTGATCGGCTCGGCCGGCGAGCGCCTGGAGAAGGCGGCTGCGGACTTCCGAGCGCTAGGCGTGCAGGTGACGGAGGCGCAGGCGGATCTCGCGACTCCGGAGGGATGCGACGAGTTCTGGCGCGCAGTAGAAGGAACCGGGCGCAAACTGGATGCGATTGCGATCAACGCCGGTGTGGGAGTGGGCGGCCTGTTCTACGAGACCGACCTGAAGCAAGAGCTGAATATCGTTCGCCTGAACTGCGAGAGCACGGTGCATCTCGCCAAGCATGCTGTGAAGAAGATGATGGGGCAGGGTGAGGGCAGGATTCTCATCACGTCGTCGATTGCCGGCGAGATGGTGGCGCCGCGCGAGGCGGTCTATGCGGCGTCGAAGGCGTTCGACCTGTCGTTCGGCAAGAGCTTGCGGGCGGAGCTCGATCATGTGGACGCGGGCGTCACGGTGACGGTGCTGCAGCCGGGACCGACGGACACCGACTTCTTCCATCGCGCGGGGATGGACGACACCAAGGTGGGAACGGAAGGCAAGAAGGAGTCGGAGCCGTATGACGTTGCCAAAGAGGGCTTCGAGGCGCTGATGAAGGGCGAGAAGCACGTGTATTCGGCGAGCTGGAAGACGAAGATGGAAGGCGCCATGGCGAATGTCACGCCGGATGCGGTGAAGGCGTCGATGCATGAGAAGGCCGCCAAGCCGCTGAATGAGAAGTAAGGGAAGACAGACAGTAGACAAAAGACAGTAGATGGTAGAGTTCGGCCGTGTGCGGCTTCGCTCCGCTGTCTACTGTCGTTTGTCTACTGCTTCGCACCTGCTCAGTGGTAGAGCGAAGCCTCGAAGCTCTTGACCTTGGCTTCGTCCCAGGCGTGGGAGGACTTGCGCCATGTGTCGCCGGTCTGGTCCATGAAGTTGGGAAAGTTGGAGCGGCAGAAGCTCTGGCGGGTGGCGAAGTCGATGAAGCCCTGTGGTGTGCCGTCGATGTAGAAGAGGGCCTGCAGGCCGTCGCGGGACCACTCGATGGCGGCGATGCGCTCGCGCTCGGGGTCCTCGAGCGAGCGAACGTTATAGAGGAGCATGGCGTCGCGGATGCTTTGCTCCTCGGTGGGCCAGGAGCGGTCGCAGGCGTAGAGGTAGCCGGCGGTGCCGTCGTCTTCAAAGACAACGGACCACGGAAGCACAGCCGAGTTTGATTTGAGATAAGCGCGACCGGGCGTGAAGGTAAGCGAATCCATACAGGTTTGAGGGTACAGGTGTTGCCGCGCGCTTCGCGACTCGCGCCCGTGAGACGCGCCTTCCGGCCTGTAACCTAAGAGAGTGAGAGTTCGAGCCTTCGTGCTTGGCCGGGCGCAACGCGTCGCGGCCGTGCTTCTTTTGTTGCTTTTTGCCGAGTGCATGTACACCATCGGGCATCAGCCGCTGGATGCGAACGACTATCGGTATGCGCGGTGCGGACGTGAGATGTGGGAGCGGCCATCGCCGATCCAGGGATACTTCACGACGTGCGGGAACCTGAACGGCGATGGAACGCTGGCGTACCGCCTGGCGGGGTTGCCGCTGAGTGCGCAGCGGCTGGTGCTGCTGGGAGTGGACCATTTGCGCAAGCCGGAGAACCGGCAGTACAGCGCGGGTTCGCTGAACGGCACGACGTGGGAGGCGCGGCACCAGCTGAGCTATGTGAAGTACCTGATGCGGCTCCCGTTCGTGCTGTTTGCCGTGTGGCTGGGCGGCGGCCTGTGGTGGGTGGCGCGGCGGCTGTTCGGAAATGAGGGCGGAGCGTTTGCGTTGGGCTTGTATGTGCTTTGCCCCGAGGTGGTGCGCTATGCGACGCATCCAAACAACGAGATTCTGGCGCTGTGGGGACTGTACGGGTTGGTGTACACGGCGATCGGTGTGGCGCATGCGCTGCAGGGTCCGCGCGCAAAGTGGAAGCCGCGCATCGCTCTGCTGGCAACGGCGTTGGGCCTCACGGCGGCGGCCCATGTGCTCGCGGCGCTCATCGGATTTGTGGCGGCGCTGGCGTTCCTGTTCTACCTTGCGGAGCGGCGTCGAAGCTACGTGATGCAGATCATGATCTTCGCCGGGCTGGGGGCGATGCTGGTGCTGTTTGCCTCGTTCAGCTTCCGGCCTTCAGCGTTTGTGTACGTGTTTACAGGAGGAAGTGCGCGTTTCTGGTTTACGACCGAGGCGCTGCGCAGCTTCATTACTTCGCCGGCGAACGCGGGGATTCTCGTTGCGAGCGCCGTTGCGCTGGTGGTGTATGTCACAAGCCGGCCGAGCCGTTACTTCGGGAATACGACGCCGCTGCTGATGGTGCTGGCGCTGTTTCCGCTGTATACGACGCAGGTGGTGAGCGCGCCGTGGGTGTGGGCGCTGCCGTTCCTGTTCACGTTCGTGGGCGGAGTGTTCGCGGACATTCTCGAGAGCCGGCAGCGGAAGCTGTTCCTCGCGCTGAGCGCGGCCATCCTGGTGACGCAGGCGGCGCTCTGCTGGACAAGCCTGGCCGGTTTGACGCTGTAGCGACCAGCAAAAGTGCGGGGTCGAAGAGTTTTCGCATCCAAATATCGACAGCCCGGTTACGCTGTTGCTGAGACTCCTGAGGCTGCACTCTTTGATGACACGACGCACGATCTCTTCCCTGCTTGCCATCCTCCTGCTTGCTTCCCTTCTTCCACTCGGCGGTTGCCGGGGCGGCGTAAAGGCGCTGTGGGCGAAGTTTCATCATCGCCGCGCGAAATCGAAAGAAAACACGACGGACTATGCGGACGACATTTCTGCGGTGGTGGGCTCGAACAAACTGAAAGGGATGCGCTGGCCGGATTACACGGAGTTTCAGACGCAGGCGCAGCAGTTCTACGACGGCCGCAACTATGAGCTGGCGTGGACGCGCGACCTGAAACCGACGGAGTCCGCCAACGCGCTGATGCAGCTGTTTTCGAACGCGGCGCAGAAGGGGCTTGTGCCGGCCGATTATGACGCGGACCGATGGCAGCAGCGCGTGAAGCGGCTGGAGCAGATTCGCAAATCGAACGATACGTCAGACCAGGCGCAGGATGACGTGGCGCAGTTCGATGTCGCGATGACGGTTGCGCTGATGCGGTATCTCTCTGACATTCACCTTGGACGTATCAACCCGCAGGATCTGAACTTCGATATTGATGTGCCGAGCCGGCGGGCGAAGTTCGAGGTCGGCGACCTGATCGACAACGATTTCGTGGACGCGGATGCGGGAGAGATCGATGCGGCGATTAAGAAGCTGGAGCCGCAGAACCCGATGTATCAACAGACGGAGGACGCGCTGCCGAAGTATCTTGCGCTGGCCCAGCAGGAGAAAGCGAATCCGCCGCAGCCTTTGCCGGGCACAGACAAACCGATCGCGAAAGGCGGGAGCTATCCGGCTGTCGCCGCGTTGTGGGCGCGGCTGCAGATGGAGGGCGATGCGCCGGAGAACACGCCGGCGCCAGGCGGATACGATGCGACGGTTGCGGATGCGGTGAAACATTATCAGGAGCGCAATGGGCTCACGGATGACGGCAAGCTGAGCCAGGGAACGATCGACGCTCTGAATGTGCCGATGAGCCAGCGCGTGCAGGCGATCGATGATTCGCTGGAGCGCTGGCGCTGGCTGCCGGAAAACTTTCAGCAGCCGCGCGTGATGGTGAATCTGCCTGAGTTCTTCGTGCGCACCTATGACGAGGACCACAATCTCGTCTTCAAGATGAAGGTTGTGGATGGCGAAGCGAAGGGCAATCACGACACGCCGATGTTTGTGCGCACGATGCGGTATGTGATTTTTCGGCCGTACTGGAACCTGCCGATCTCAATCATCAAGAAAGAGCTGGTGAACCATCTGAATGGCGGCGGCGCGGCCTACATGGAGAAGAACAACTACGAGGTGACCACACGCGACGGGTCGCCGGTGACCGGATGGACGGTCGACGATCTGGTACATGGGCGCTACAACGTTCGGCAGAAGCCGGGGCCGAAGAACTCGCTGGGCCTGGTGAAGTTCATGTTTCCGAACGAGTATGACGTGTACATGCACTCGACGCCGGAGATGAATCTGTTCAACCTGACGCGGCGCGACCGCTCGCACGGATGCATTCGACTGAACGATGCAGAGAAGATGGCGAATTGGGTGCTAAACGGGCAGGGCGACTGGGACGAAGACAAGATTCACGAGGCGATGTATGGGCCGACGGACGGCGGCGATCCGGAAGACAACAAGACTGTAGGGCTGCAGAAGACGCTGACAGTGAACATCACGTACCTGACTGCGAATGCGGATGAGGACGGGACGATGCACTTCTTCAAGGACATCTACGGCTACGACAAACAGCTAGAGGATGCGTTGGCGAAGGGGCGACCGTATCCGCAGCAGACGATCAAGGTCAATCCGAAGCTGACGCCGGGCGAGACGGAGTAGCGGGCTGCTGTTGCACGACATACTCGGCGCGCAGTCGGCGCCTCAGGTCTTCAAAGCGCTGGCCGCG
This sequence comes from Acidobacteriaceae bacterium, assembly GCA_036500785.1. Lineage (GTDB taxonomy): Bacteria > Acidobacteriota > Terriglobia > Terriglobales > Acidobacteriaceae > Granulicella. The sequence goes on along the minus strand of DASYBN010000036.1, from coordinate 3,900 downwards.
CTTTGGGGTGAAGATGCGGCTTGTGACTACGAGGGACTCGATGCGGTCGAGACGAAAGTGACGGAAATCTGTGCGTGTCTCGCACCAGCCGGAGAGCGTCCAAACGCCGGACCAGAAGGCGAGCGCGAGCGGACGCACGGTACGCTGCTCGGCCCGCGAGGCTTCCTCGCCGAGACGCGTGTAGCTGAACTCGAGCACGGTGCGGCTGAGGCAGGCAGCGTGAAGCTGGTCGAGCATCTTACGATGCGCCATCGGCATGCGAAAGCCGGGTGCGTAGAGAGCGATGGCGTCGAGACGTGCCGCCAGCTCGGCTGGAAGCACGGCTTCTATGCGCGCTAGCGCGGACTTTGCGGCGTTGACAGACTCCGCGCCGCCCCAGGCCTGCACGAGGCGTGCGCCGAGTACAAGCGCGGTGAGCTCTTCAGGAGTGAACATGAGCGGCGGGAGATCGAAGTCGCGGCGCAGCGTGTAGCCGACGCCCGCTTCTCCTTCGATGGGCTGGCCGGCGAGCTGGAGGTCACGCACATCACGGTAGATGGTGCGCTCGGAGACCTGAAGCCGCTCGGCGAGTGCGCGGGCGGTCTTCAGGCGTCCTGAGCGAAGCATCTGCACGATGCGAAAGAGGCGATCGGCGCGGCGCATGCGAGTGGCTTTCTTCCTTGTGGATTAGTCGCCACGGCTGTGCAGGCCAACGTGATTGCCCTCCGAGTCCATGATGCAGGCGAAGAAGCCGAAGCCGCCGGGGATTTCGGTGCGCGGGACGAGCACCTTCGACCCGGAAGACTTTGCACGGCCCACGGCGGCATCGAGCTGACCGTCGGCGTTGAGGAAGATCATGGTTCCTTCGGCTGCCGGCTTGAAGTCATCGCGCTGAACGATGCATCCGGCAACACCACTGTCCTTGGTTGGAAAGATGAAGCAGGGGGCCCCGCCGGGATATGGAATCAGCTTCGAGGCCAGCAGGTTCTCATAGAAGCCGCGGGCGCGGTCCATGTCGTTGACGGGAATTTCGAACCAGGTAACTGCGTTTCCTTCGAACTTGCTCATAGCTTTTCTCCTCTGCGGAGTGGAATCAACTACCCAAGCAGAGTAGGACGGGGCTGCTGACAGCATACTGTCAGGAGGTTGTCAGGAGCGCAGAAAGTTTTCAAGCGCGCCGAACTAATAGGCGTCGCCGCCGGTCTCTCCGTGCATGGTGTCGAGGTTTTCGAACCGCGTGAAGTCGGCGAGGTAAGCCATCTGCACGGAGCCGGTAGGGCCATTGCGCTGCTTGGCGATGATGATCTCGGCCTTGCCCTTCAGGTCTTCGTTCTCGCGGTCGTAGTACTCCTCCCGATGGATGAAGGCGACGACGTCAGCGTCCTGTTCGATGGATCCCGACTCGCGGAGATCGGAGAGCAGCGGCTTCTTGTCGCCGGTGCGCTGCTCGCTGCCGCGCGAGAGCTGCGAGAGTGCTACGACGGGCACGCCGAGTTCTTTCGCGAGGGCCTTGAGGCCGCGCGAGATGGAGCTGACCTCCTGGGTGCGGTTCTCGAACTTGCGCTGCGATGAGCCAGCGGAGCCCGTCATGAGCTGCAGGTAATCGATGACGATGAGGTCGAGTCCACCTTCCTGCTGCTTCAGCCGGCGGGCCTTGGCGCGCATCTCGGCCAGCGTGATCCCGGGTGTATCGTCGACGTACATCTTGGATGACATGAGGCGATCGAGCGCGGAGACGAGCTTGCCCCGGTCTTCGCGGGGGATGAAGCCGGTCTGCAGCTTGCGCGAACCGACCATCGCTTCCGAGGCGAGCATGCGGCGTAACAGAGATTCCTTCGACATTTCGAGCGAGAAGACGGCGACCACCTTCGCGTCGCGGACAGCGCAGTTCTGCGCGATGTTGATGGCCCAGGCGGTCTTTCCCATCGACGGACGCGCAGCGATGATGATGAGCTCGCCGCTCTGCAGGCCGGAGGTCATCTTGTCGAATTCGATGTAGTGCGTCGCGAGACCGGTGACTTCGCGGCCCTGCTCGTAAAGTGCGTCGATGGAGCCGAAGCTGTTGGCGACGATCTCGGGGATTCCAGAGAGGCCGCGCTGAATGGCGGAGTCGGCGACGTCGGCGAGCTTGGCCTCGACATCGTTGAGGACCTTGGTTGCATCTTCTGCCTGGTCCGCGGCGGCAGCCATGCCCTCATTGAAGATGCCGAGGAGCTGGCGCAGCAGGCTTTTGTCCTTGATGATGCGGACGTAGGACTCGATGTTGGGGTGGCGCGGGATTCCTTCGGTGAGGTACGCAATATACGTCTGACCGCCGATTGCATCGAGCTCCTTACGACGACCCAAGGCGTCGATGACTGTGATGTGGTCGACGGCCTGGCCGCGGGCGAGAAGATCTGTGATAGCTCGATAGATACGTTGATGCGAATCGAGAAGGAAGTCTTCGGCGCGGAGTTTCTCTGTGGCGTCCACGATCGCAAGTCCATCCAGAATCATCGCGCCGAGGACCGTTACCTCGGTCTGAACGGATGCTGGTAGCTGATCTACCTGTGACGCGTATGGAAGGGTGGCCATGGGTTTAGCCTATATCCAAGAGGCGAAGGCACATCCCCTTCGTTATCGAGTTTGGGCCGGAGAATCCACAGTTTGAGCGACAATTTGCAGAGATATCTTCCCGAATATGACGATGAGGAGGAACGCCGGAAACTCGAAGGCTTCTCCAAGGACGAACTCCTAGACATGCTAGTCCGCGCATACAAGGAAAAACGCGTGATGGCAAAGCTAGTTGGCGAGTATCTGGACCGCCAGGAACGGATTCGCGGCATTCTTGACGAACCGTCTAGGCTCTCGCAGATGCCCGACGTACCGGGTCCTGATGACCTGAGAAAGATGCTGGAGTAATGACAAGACGGCAGCCGCAGCTGCCGCCTTGTGTATGGAGTGAACGGATTACTTCGCCGTGCGATCCGCGAAGACTTTCTGGGCCGCGATGAGTCCGTCGCCAAATTTCGCGCCGAGCTGAGGGATGCTCTTGACGACGACCTGCTCAAGCGCACCGATCAGGGCGATCGTGTCCAGATAGTCAAAGAAGCCCAGGTGCGCGACGCGGAAGATCTGGCCCTTCATCTCGCCCTGGCCGTTGGTGATGATGGCCGCAAAGCGCGACTTCAGCTCCTTGACGATGAGGCCGGAGTCGACGCCTTCGGGAGCGTAGACGGCCGTGGCTGCGGCTCCGGGACGTGCGGCGTTGAAGAGCTTGAATCCCAGCGCCGTGAGCGCGGCGCGCGTCATCTCAGCGATGAGCTCCGCGTTGGCGACGAGCTTCTCGCGGCCTTTGACGAGGTCGCCATCGGCTTGCGCGGCGATCCAGTCGAGCGCAGCGCCAAGCGCGGCGATGAGCGCAACGGCCGGCGTGTACGCGCTCTCACCGTTCTTGGCATTCTTGCGCTCCTTGCGGAGATCGAAATAGTAGCGCGGATTGTAGGTCGCTTCCATACGGTCCCAGGCGCGCTGGCTGACTGCGAGATAGCTGAGGCCGGGCGGGATCATCACAGCCTTCTGCGATCCGCCGATGAGCACATCGATTCCCCACGCGTCCATCTCGAGCGTGGACGTGCCGAGACCGGTGATGGCGTCGACGACGAGCAGGGCTTCGCTCTTCTGAGACTTCAGGAGCTTGGCTACGCCTTCGACATCGTGGCTCACGCCGGTCGAGGTCTCGTTAGCCTGCATGAAGACGGCGCGCGTCTCCAGTTTCAGCGCTTCCTTCACCTGGTCGAGCGTAAAGGTCTGGCCGTAGGGCGCGCTGACGAGATCGACCTCGCAGCCGAAGGCCTTCGCGAGTGCCGACCAGCGCTCGCCGAACTTGCCGGCGGAAAGAACGAGGACGCGATCGCCAGGCGAAGTGAGGTTGGAGACGGA
>DASYBN010000035.1:0-7145 GCA_036500785.1 Acidobacteriaceae bacterium | reverse complement strand
CTCGACGGTGACCTCGAACATCCTGAAAGCTCCATTCGCGCGCTCGCGGAGAGCGGCTGGCTCGATTCTAGCCGTACACCGACGAGCTGAGGTCCCTTACAGGTTCTACGGCCGCCGGCGGCGGCGGCGTTCCAGCCGATTCTCGGACGCCCGGCGCTCCGCCTGCTCGAACAGCTGCGACAGGATGCCGGCCAGCGCGACCACCAGCGCAATGAACACCAGCGCGACCGAGGTGGTCCGCCACAGCCGCACATCGCCGGGCGAACCCGGGACCTGCGCGACGTTCGTGAAGGAGAGCGCGAAGGAGATCAGGGCGAGCACGCCTAACGTCGCGGCGAGAATGTAAAGGTTTCGTCCCATGCTGCTGATCAAGGATATCGCTTGCGGCGAATCGGACCGGACAAGCGACGGAAAGCTTGACGCGACCGCCGTCGCCGGGCTAATTTCGGTTCTCTAGTCTCCAATTAGACCGGTCCCGGGAGTGATTCTATGAACGCCTCGGCCCCCATCCCTGCTTCATTCGCGTTTCGTCTTCGTCTGCTGGCATGCACCGGTGCGCTCAGCGTATGCGCCACAGCGGCTCTTGCCCAGGCCCCGGCCTCCGGCGACTACACCGCAGCACTCCCTTCCGTGCAGCGCGTCGAAACCGAAATCCACGGCACGGATCCCACCGACACTCTGGCGCGCCAGGTCGCGGTGTTCGAGTACCTCCAGACCTACATTCAGCGCATCAAGGAAACCCGCGATTATCGCGGCCCCTACACGCCCGGCGAACAGAAGCTGCGCACTGATTACGCCAGGGCGCAGTACGACCTGACGCAGAGCTACACGAAATCGCACACCCCGCAGGAGCTAAGCGCGTTCAATCAGCTCGAAGGCAAGTATTCGACCGACAACGCCATAGGCTGGGTCAAACAGCTGCAAGGCCAGCAGGCCGCCGATGCCTACGCCGGCGCGGAAGACAATCTCGCGCAGAGTGCCAGGCGCAACCAGGAGCGCATTCAGCAGTCCTCGAAGCCGCAGCAGAGCGGCGGCTTTGCGAACGACCCTGTGCTGGACCCGACGGGCATGATCGCCGCCGGGCAGAAGAAGATGGAGAACGATCCCCGGACGCGGCGCTGCCTTGAACTGGGCGGAACGGTGGATGCGTGCGAGGGCACCGAGAACGTGGGGGCCTTGGCCGGTCTGCTGACCTCGTTCATGGGAGGTAGCGACTCCACCGCGCCGCCGCCGCTCACCGGTGTGCTGCTCGTCGGCCAGTATCACAGCCGGACGGATCTGCCCGAGATTGCCCTGACAGCAGCCGGAGGCGCAGTCATTCAGAAGTGCGGCACACTCGTCGAAGACAGCCGCCCGTATACGCTGCGCAAGTCCGGCGCCACAACGCAGCTCGTCGTCGATAACGAGCCCAACCCGATCGTGTTGACGCTCCGCCCTGACGGTCTGCTCTCCGGACCCGGCAACATCGCCCTCAAAGGCAGAATCATCAGCGGCTATCACAACGTCTCCACCTGCACGACGGGCACCCTGGCTGCGCGTTGCGCGACCACGTCAACGCCGATCTACGCAGCCAGCATGCAGCGCTGTACGCTCACCCAGCTTGCGCCGCAGCCCGCGCCACCACCGCCCCCGAAGGAAACCGGCGTGATGGGCCAGATCGGCGACATGATGGGCATGGGCGACCCCGTCGCCACGCTCTACGGCTTCCGCGTCACCGGCCCGTATGCCAGTTCCACCGGCATGCAGCTCTCTTTCGATAACCGCTACGTCACACTCGACTGTGGCAAAGCGCATGTGAACGTGCCCTACACAGTCGACAACACAGCGACCGGCTTCATGATCCACATCCAGAACAGCGCCGGGCCGTTCCTGCTCGCGGTTGCGCCCGACAATACTTTGCGCGGTGCCGGCTCGACCACCGTCAACGGCCGGCTGGTCACATCCATCAACGGTGACAACGTCAGCTTCACACCGCACTCCGAGAACTGCGCCGTCAGCACGTTCGCTCCCAGGAGCAACCAGAACACAATGCGTACGTCGAATCAGCCGATGCCCGCAAGCTATCCCGCGCCGCGTTAGGTGCGGTTGCCGTCTGCCCGGCGTAGAATCCCCTCAAGGGCGGGCGAAGCAGATGAAAACGGCTTACAGAAAAATCAATGTGGAACTGATCGTCTTCGCAGAGGACGCCGATGCCGTTGTTGCGGAGCTGAACTCCGCCCTTGACCGCATGGAAGAGAAGCACACCATCTTCGGCGGCAACATGGAGACCGCCGCTGTCGAGCACAGCGGCCAACGCCGCAGATCGGCGCTCGTGCACACCCGTGAGGCTGGAGAGACCGCAATCGGCGCCATCAAGAAGGCCAGCGGAACCGTCGCCAGCGCCCTCAAGCATGTCATCTGAGACTCTCACCGCGTGATCCGGAGCAAGAAGGCTGCGCCTTCATTACAACTAGACCCCGTCAAAACGTATCTCTATACTCTCGGCCATGCGAAACGGCCTGCTTTGTATGTGCGCTGCGCTGGCGTGCTTTGCGGCAAATGGAGCTGTGAATGCCCAGAGCTCTGGAGTGGCGGTCGACACCACTACGCAACAGCAATTAGATCAACTCGTGAATATTCAGGAACACTGGGGACCAGAGGCGAGCACGGACCATCTCGCTCTGAGTCTGGTCGAAACCGCGCGATCCGGTGGTACCGTCACGTTTCGCCTCAACGCCCCGGGAGCGCCAAAAGACAAGACGTACACCTTGGTGAGTTGGCCGGTAACGGCAAGTGGGCCCCAGCAGGTGATGACCGGCGTGACCTTCGACACATCAGGAACTGCAGTTTGTGCTGGAACGCCGGGGAAATGTGGCGATGCCGCAACGCCGAACGACCCTATTGATAACGTCACTCAACCTGTTCCCGGAGAACCGGTTCGATTGGGTCTCATCTCCAGCGACGGCACTGTGAAGCTTTTCGCGAGAGCGGTGCCTGTCCCGATTCGCAGTGTCGATCACGGGTGCGAGCTGCAGGCCGTTCTCCTGACACCCAAAGCGGAGGCCGTTCTGCTGCCAGCGAGCGGATATTCGCCCGCCACAAAGGCGACCCTCGACTGCCATTCCGAGAAGGAGCAGCATGCGAAGGAGATCGACCTGAATGCGCAAGGCAAATATTCGGTCGCGTTTCTACCGTATGTTGCAGGGCTAGATCATGGAACGCTGACATGCACAGTGAAGACTGCACAGTGTGCTAACACGGTCAGCGTCCCCTGGGGCAAGTCCCAGTAGTCCCTCGATCTCTTATCGATCGCAGTTCAGCTGAGCTACCTCGTCGCAGCCTGCGACAGATACTCCTTGCTCATCGACACATATCCCTCGCGCGCGGTCTTCTTGCCGCGCTCGCGGTAGAGAGCCTCATCGCGCGGCTGCCACGTATCCAGGCCATCGACGTAGCGGTTGAACATACAGAACGCCGCAGCAATCAGCACAGTATCGTGAATCTCGAGATCGGTCGCTCCCTGCGCGCGCGCAGCCTCGACATCCGCCGATGTCACATTCTTCCCGTCTTTCTGCACCTTGGCCGCAATCACCAGCAACGCCTTCAACTTGTCGGAGATCTCCGCGGCCCGGAAGTCCGCCTTCACGCGTTTCACCAGATCGTAGTCGTCATTCAGGCACGCCGCCGCGATCGATCCGTGAACGGTCTGGCAGAAATAGCAATCGTTCAAATAAGAAACATACGTAGCGATCAGCTCACGATCGCCCTGCGGCAACGAATTCGGCGCGTGCAGCAACACTTCTACGAGCTCATTGAGCGGCTTTGCGGTCTCGGGCCGGAACGCCATCGCACTGCGAATCCCGTGCAGCCCTTCAGGAAGCTGGATATGCGGCATATATCTCTCCTCGATTCAAAGCGAGACTGAGAATACCCGATACACCCCGTCACCGTCAGTAGACCTTCAACAGACCTTCACTGAACATCGCAGACAAAGCGCCGCGCGCCGGGTACGATTCGCTGGAGGAGAAAGCGGCTCATGCCTGAAGCGCACGTCGGATCGCGAGACATCGAGAGCAGTGTCCACTATCCGGGCTGGAGCGTAACGACAGCGGCATTCGTCGGCGTCATGACCAGCTTCTCGCCGATTGTGCCCTACACGTTCAGCCTGTTCCTGAATCCGCTGCACGCCTCCTTTGGGTGGAGCCGCGAAGCGATGAACGGCAGCTTTGCCCTCGCGGCGATCACTGTCGCGCTCGTCTCTCCCTTCATCGGCATGCTGCTGGACCGCTTTCCGCCGCGGCGCATCATTCTCCCGTCGATCCTGATCTTCGCTGCGGCGCTCGCTTCGCTTAGCCGCCTGGGACCCGGCATCAGGCAATTCTTCATCACCTTCTTCGTGCTTGGCCTCGTCGCAAATGGCACAGCACAGTTCGCCTACACCCGCACAATACTCACCTGGTTCCAACGGCACAGAGGCTTCGCGCTTGCACTGATCCTCACCGGCAGTGGTGTCGGTTCGATTCTCATTCCCCCAATTACACAGTGGGTCATCGGACAACACGGATGGCGCAGTGCGTACCTGCTGCTCGGCGGAATTGCGCTTCTCGGTTTCCCACTCACCGCCCTTCTGGTACGGAATCGGCCCGTCGCGGCGGCTCCGCAGCACGATTCAGCTTCTAGCATCGGCGTACGATCCGCATTGGCGAGCGCAGCCTTCTGGCTGCTGTGCGGAATCACGGTGCTCTCCGCCTTCAGCGAAAACGGCCTGGTGACGAACCTCGCCGCAATCCTCACCGACCACGGCGTGACCGCCCGAAGCGCAGCGCTGGCGCTCTCCGTACGAGGCGGCGCCGGAATCATCGGCAGACTAGGCGTTGGTCTTCTCATCGACCGCTTCTCCGCGCAGCGCATTCAGACCTGCATCCTTCTGCTGGCCGCGATCGGAACGCTGGTGCTCGCGTTCGCGGGCTCCTCTGTCGTCGCTCTCGTCGGCGCGATGTTTCTTGGCGTCGGCCTCGGCAGTGAAGCCGATGTGCTGCCGTATCTTCTCGCCCATTACTTCGGGAGAAAACACTTCTCCGTCCTCTACGGCCTTTCGTGGACGGCCTACGCTATCGGCGGAGCCACTGGACCCATGTTCATCGGCCATCTGTACGACCGGGCAGGCGCCTACTCTTCCCGGTATATTGTGTACCTCGCCGCGTTTGCATTCGCGGCTGCAGCGGTGAGCCTCCTGCTGCGACCTGCGCGCCGCGCGGTGCTGTCCGAGGCCGACTCGGCCGTAATGCACATCCCGATTTCGCTGGAGGAATAAACATGCCCCACATCGCACTTCCCGAAGAGATGCCCGGAATCACCGCAGGCTTCGCCTTCCGCCCGGAAACCGCCCAACCGATGCGCGAGCTCGCGCATATTCTGCTTCACACATCCGGCAACGATGGATTCAGCTCGGGAGACCGCGAGCTGATCGCGTCGTTTGTCTCTTCGCGAAACACGTGCCACTTCTGCCAGACGAGTCACGGCGCAGCCGCCACACACCTGCACGGAGGCGATGAAGCAGTCGTCAATGCAGTCTGCGCCAACTACAGGACAGCGCCCATCTCCGACAAGCTCAAGGCTCTGCTCGCGATCGCCGAGCAGGTACAGATCGACGGAAAGCGCGTGACGAAGGAGCTCGTAGACCACGCCCGTGCCGAGGGAGCCACGGATCTCGACATTCACGATACGGTCCTGATCGCCGCCGCATTTTGCATGTACAACCGCTACGTCGACGGCCTCGCCACATGGCAGCCGCGCGAGCCCGCCATGTATGCGCAGATGGGCAAGCGCATGGCTGAGGAAGGCTACGTCCAGCGAAGCGCCTAATCGCGGGTCTACTTACCTTCAAAGAAGCGCTCAACTTCGGTGATGTCGTCCGTACGCCGATACGGTGGCAGCGAATCAAGAAACGTCGCCCCATAGCGCGTCGTGCGTATCCGCGAGTCTAGCAGCATCAGCACGCCGCGATCGGTCAGCGAGCGGATGAGCCGCCCGAATCCCTGTTTCAGCGCGATCACCGCCTGCGGAATCTGCAAATCGTTGAAGGCATTTCCACCAGCCGCAGCGATCGCGTCCGTGCGCGCCTTCGTGATCGGATCCGACGGAACCGCGAAAGGCAGCTTGTCAACGATGACGCACGAAAGCTGCTCGCCCTGTACATCGATTCCCTGCCAGAACGACGACGTGCCGAACAGGACAGCGTTCGGAGTCTCGCGGAACTGTTGCAGCAGCAGATGACGCGGGGCTTGTCCCTGAAGCAACAGCGGAAATGGAACTTGCGTGAGCAGTCGATCGTGGAGCTCGCGCATCTGCGAATAGCTCGTGAACAGGCAGAAGGCGCGACCGCGCGTGATCTCCAGCACCCGACGAATCTTTTCGGCAGCATGCGCGAGAAAGTCAGGATGGCGCGGCGGCGGCAGGAACTGCGGCAGATAAAGCAGCGCCTGTTTCGCGTAGTCGAAATGCGAAGGAACGACAAGCTCTTTAGGAAACGGAACGCCAAGCCGCTTCTTGAGGTGCTCGAAGCTCGGCTTCCCTTCGGAGTCCGCAACCGTGAGCGTGGCCGAGGTCAGGATGACCGAGGAGTAGTTGGCGAAGAGTGTCTCGGCAAGCAGCTGCGAGACGTCGATGGGCGTGGCTTGCAGATGCGTAGTGAGCGCCTGAAATATCGGCTGAGCCGAGGTCTCGCGCGCATTGCGCGCCGTATTACGGAGATTCGACGCGGCGCGGCGCTCGATCCAGAAAACAGTGTTCGGGTCCGTGGATTCAAGCAGAAACTTGAGATGCGCGCGGATGTCGGCGGCGCGCTTGCGCAGACCGGCGGCCTCTTCGACGTCGCGCACCCGCTCGAGCTCCGACTCCAGGCGAACGAGAGCGTTGATTGCACCGAGATACGAATCCCCATGAGCCTCGAGGAAGTCCGCGCGGTCCGTAAACTCCATCCGCCCCGGCTGCGCGGCGGTCGTTTCAGGCAGCGAGGAAAAGAACAGGCGTGAGCGCTCGCGGATCGTAGCACTGGCCGATTCGATCCCCGCGGAGCTGGCGCCCTTCGCGCGAAGCATCGCTTCCGTGTCCCGCGCGAGCTCGTCGAAGCGATGGTTGGTCAGCGCAATGCCGAAGTACTGCGA
>DASYBN010000034.1:0-2378 GCA_036500785.1 Acidobacteriaceae bacterium | reverse complement strand
CGCAAACTCGAAGACGTCGCCATCCTCTTCATCGACGAGCTCTACCCGTTCCCTGAGGCCGAGCTCACGGCCGCGCTCGCGCAACACCCCAACGCGAACGAGATCGTCTGGGTCCAGGAAGAGCCCGCCAACATGGGCGCGCTCTCCTACGTTATGCCTCGTCTGCGCAAGCTTTCCGGAAACCGCCGCGTCCTCAGCGTCAAGCGCACGGCCTCGGCCTCACCCGCAACCGGCTCGCCCAAGGCCCACGAGCTCGAAGAAAAAACCCTCATCGACCTCGCCTTCGCCCTCTAAAAAACGCAGAACCGGCAACCTCACCACTCGGAACTGAACGAACAAATTCGAACCTCCGACCTGCTGGCTCGGAGGTTCGACTGGCTACAGACGAGCATCCTCGGCGACGGCTTGATCGCAATTCTCTCTATAATCGACTCCCTATGGGAGATCCATCTTCGGCGAAGAATGCGGACCCAACCTTAAAACGGCTTTCTAAGCGAGTCGCAACTGAGACAAAGGGCGATGCGTTTGGAAGACTTTCGTCTTCTGCCTCAAGTTGGCTCGGCTCCAAATGGGCGTTCGGCGGAGCCATCCTCGTCATCGTTGCCTGGGCAGCCACGGGTCCGCTCTTCCATTTTTCAGATACATGGCAACTCGTGATCAACACCGGAACGACGATTGTCACGTTCCTGATGGTCTTCCTGATCCAGAACACTCAAAATCGAGACGCTCGCGCAATCGATCTGAAACTCGACGAAGTGATTCGGTCGATCGATGCGGCAGGCGACGAGATGATGAATATCGAATCGCTCAGCGATGCAGAACTCGATGTCGTGCAGAAACGCTACGAGCGAATTAGAGCGGCGCGCCTGGCGCGGCAAACGCATCCGAAGAAGAGCAAATGATCCCGGGCGGTCGCCCTTACTTGTGACTTACTCACGCAATGGAGCCCATGCGACACCGCTCCGCGCTCATTCCCGCCATCTCGCACGAAAACCAAGAACTAACCCTCTTGCCCTGAAGAATCCGGCAATTCCGATGGTGACGGCGCGTCCGATATCTCCTCGGCCCAAACCCCATGCGTAATCCGCGGCGGTCCCTCGCCCTTGTGCAGTGCCCACACTTTCTCCCGAATCGCCTGGTCCGCTGCCGTAACCCGCTCTCGCGACCGCAGGTAATCCAGCCAGCTCTCCATGATGAACGTCTCGTTCACATGCGTCGGGTCCGCCGCATCGCGGTAAATCCCCCAGCGCACGGCGCCATCCCGCAGCCGCACGCCCTTCAGCTCATGCACCGCATGCGTGAACTCCGCGTAGTTCTCCGGCGGGATGCAGTAGTCGATCGAGATCCGCACCGGTCCCTCATCCGGCTCAGGCACCGCGCGCAACTTCGGCAGCGGCCGGTTCGGGTTCCACGGCGTGAGGTCCGGCAGTGATCCCTTCAGAATATGCACTCGCGAAGTGAACGGCAGCGACAGCGCCAGCCCACACGCCGCACAGATCAGCGCCATCCGCACCGAGCTCCGCTCCGCGATCGCTCCCCACAGCACCGAGCCCAGCGCCAGCCCGCCCTGGAACGTCATCAGGTAAAGTCCCAGCGCCCGCGCGTGCACCCATCGCGGAACCGACAGCTGCACGCTTACATTCAGCGTAGACATCGTGCTCGTCCAGCAGAACCCCGCGCCCAGCAGCGCCGGAATCACGGCCCACGGGGACCGCACCAGCGCGATCACCAGCAGCGCGGCGATGTAGTACGCTGTCGTGATCGCCAGCAGCGCATCCGGATTCACGTACCGGCGTATCCTCGCCAGTGTTGTCGCCGCGCAGACCGCACCCAGCCCCAGACATCCATTCAGGATGCCGTACCCCATCGCGCCCTGCCGCAGGTCCTTCTTCGCCACCAGCGCCAGCAACGCCCATACCGCGCTGACGAAGAACGTGAACACAAACGCGCGGATCAGCGGCCCCTGCAAGTCCGGCGCATAGCGCAGATACCGCAACCCCGAACGCACCGAGCCGAGAATGCGCTCCGCCGGCAGCGCACTTGAGAACAGCGGCTGCCGCCGCCACCGCCACAGAATCCAGATCACCGCCACAAACGACGCGGAATTGAGCGCGAACGTCCAACCCGCGCCGGTGTCCGCGCGCAAAAACGCAGCCACCATCAGCCCACCGAGCGCCGGACCCAGCGCGCGCGCGATGTTGTTGCTAGCTGCGTTCAGCGTGACCGCGGCAGGGATATAGTCCATCGGCACCAGCTCCGGCACAATCGCCTGCCATGCCGGATTGTTCATCGCGGAGCCGATGTTCAGCAGGAACGTAAAGCAGAGCAGCGTGAGCGGCGAGACCACACCGGTGAACGTAAGCACGGCGAGCACCGCG
>DASYBN010000033.1:0-6068 GCA_036500785.1 Acidobacteriaceae bacterium | reverse complement strand
GTGCCGCCACGGGTGCGCAGGAAGTTGTTCGACCACGGCGTGCGATAGCCGCAGACCACGTCGATCACCGCGTTCGGGCGGTCAAGCCGCGTCAGCAGGTTGTGCAGCAGGTCGAATTCCTTGGGGTCGTAGCTCGAGACATCCTGCGTCCGGTGGTCGCGGAGGAAATGATTTAGCTCTGCGAGCGCCGAGGGAATATAGGTATCCCCGATCCGGTAGACCACATCCAGGCTCTCGCCAGTGTGCAGGTGGTAGAGCTTGAGCTCGTAGCGCTGCCCGGTGGCGGGCAGAGCGGCTTCGGCCGCAGGCATTACCCCAGCCGTCAGGAGGGGCGCCTCGGCTGCGGAACGGCGTCCGCCGATAGCGAGGAACACGAGCAGAATGAAGGAGATGGAGAGAAGTCGGGAGGAGGGGAAGGCCCGTGAAAGGGTCATGCAGGAAAACTCCAGGGAGGATGGCCTAAGGCGTCCGGTAGATGACAAATGCGATTTGCTACTTCCCATTCGCCTACCTCCATTCTACCCAGAGATTGCCATGCAGTTGCGCGGCGGTCTGTAATGCTTTTGTCGCAGCGGACAACCCCTTGGCTGCACGCAGCGGGCCATTTGGGCCAGCTTCTACTCCGTTTCCGCAGCTTCGCCGGGTGTGCGATCCGGCTGGGACTCGTAGATCTCCTCGACCCGTTGGAGGGTGTCGATCTCATCGACTGGCTTGTCGTCGCGCAAGCGCAGAATCCGAGGGAAGCGCAGCGCAAACCCGCTGGCGTGCCGGTCCGAACGCATGACGTTATTGAACGCCACCTCGAGGACGCGCAGCGGCTCGACCGTCCGGAAGTGGCCGTGGTCTTCGAGCGTGTGCGCCTTCAGCCACTCCGTCAGCTCGGCAATCTCGGCGTCCGTCACGCCGGAGTAGGCCTTACCCACATTCAGCAGCTCGGCCGGTTCACCCTTGGCTCCGCGTACGCCGCGGACCGCGAATGTGTAATCCGAGAGCAGGCCGGCGCGGCGCCCGTGCCCGTACTCGGCGCCGGTAATGACGACGTCCAGTGTGGCGAGCTCGCGCTTCAGCTTCAGCCATGCCAGGCCGCGCCGCCCGGGAAGATAGGCCGAGCGCGCGTCCTTGATCATCACCCCCTCATTGGCCCGCGCGCGGGCATCGCGATACGCGGTGTCGATTGCCTCGGCGCTCTCAACCATGCGCGCCGGCGAGAGCCGCAGCCGCGGAACCCCGCGAGCGGCGGAGGGGGAGCTCTCGAACAGGCCGCCCTGCGTCCTCGGCGCTTCGAGGGCAGAGATCGTGACCTCGCGCAGACGCGCGTTCACGTCTTCGAGCATCGCGCGCCGCTCCGCAAGAGGCCTGGCGAGCAGCAGCTCGGATTGCGCGTACATGAGGTCGAACGCCATGAAGACGACCGGGATCGCGCGGCGCATCGCGTCTTCCACGCGCTTGCGGCCGATGCGCTGACCGAGGACGGAGAAGGGAAGCGCGCGCTCCGCCTCGATGTCCCACGCGAGAATCTCGCCGTCGAAGATCAGCCCGCCACCGCCCATCTCGGTGACGCGCGCGAACGCCTCTTCGAGCTCCGGAAAGCTCTCGGTGATGTCCTCGCGATTGCGCGAGTAGATCGCGACGCGACCGGGTTCGCCGGCATCGCCGCAGTGGACCTGCGCGCGGATGCCGTCGTACTTGTCTTCGATGACCGCGTGGATCGAGCGGTCCTGCGTCTGCTCGGGTGTGGTCGCCGCCTCGGCCGCGACATCTTGGGCCAGACCTTCTTCGGCTGCGTTCTCCGGGAGAAGATCGGCGGCCGATGCTTTGCCCCGCCGCTTCTTCGGCTTCGGCTTCGCAGCTTTCGCGAGCTTTGGAGCGAGGCTCTCCGTGAATCGCTTGATTGCCTCCTCGGGGGTCTCGACCGGCGAGGCGAGCATGAATCCCAGCGGATGAAACAGCCGCATGCGCGCCTGGGCGAGCGTTCCTTCAAACGCGCGCTCGACTGCGCGGCTGAGGTCCGCCTCCAGCATCACCGCATGGCGCACCGCGGCGACCTCCGCGTCCGCAGCCTCCGCAATGGCCTCTTCCACCAGACTCTGCTTCACGCCGATCCGCATATCGCCGAGCATCAGCTTCAGCAGGTACTTCGTCTCCAGCGGCGTCGCGCGCCGCAGCAGACCTTCAACGGCAGCTGATCGAGCGGCGGTCGTTCGGGCGCGCGCCATGGCGTCGAAGCTGTCAGCGACGTCACCGAGCGAGAGCTCACGAACGTGATCACTCATCTCTGTTTTCTGATCTCTCGCAATGAGCAGGTCGAACGCCGCCGCGCCGAGATCCCCATGCCGCCGGTACGCCATGTTCACCGCCGCATCGCTTGCTCCGGTGATCTCCTTCAGCACGCGCGTGAGCAGTGCCCCGCCGGCGTTGAGCTTGCGCGGATCGGCCTCGGCGAAAGGCTGGCCTGCGAGATACAGGCAGAACCGTCCTGCCTCGGCATCGCCTTCCTGAGCCGCGCGGCGGATGGTCTCCGCAATGGCAGCGCGCTTCTTCAGCTTGCTGCCCTCCGCTGCCAGACCGTCGGCCAGCTCCGCCAGAACTCGAAATCTCACCCGCACCTCCGCAGCAGTTTCGATGCCCTGCAACTCGTCATCTTTGCAGTTCCCGCCCTTGGGGCCCGCCATGTATCGTAAGGAATCCGTGTCATCTTGAGCGTTCGGGACCATCGCGTGCACCTCTTCACCGTCACCGCGATGGCGCTGAATCTCGTGCTCCTGCTGGCGGCATCCTGCGCGCGGGCGCAAACCGTCAATGCGCCGTCGCTTGCGCCTCGGCAGCCGGTGCGGATCAAAGGCGTCATCTCGGACATCCAGGGAGGCCTCGTGCCGGGAGCGCACATCGTCATCGCCTGCGCCCAGCCGCAGGTCACTGAGCAGACCACCGCCGACGCCGCGGGCTTCTTCAGTATCGGCGGGCTGCCCGCCGGGACGTACTCCGTGACGATCAGCGCGCCGGGGCTCAAGACCTACGCCATCCACAATCTCCAACTGCGGCCTGGCGAAACCTACTCGCTGCCCGAGGTCTCGCTGCCCATCGCGCGCACGTCCGCCGACGTCACCGTGACGGTCACTACCGAGCAGATCGCCGATGCGGAACTGCACGACGAACTGAAGCAGCGCGTGTTCGGTGTGCTGCCGAACTTTTACACCAGCTACCAGTGGGACGCCGCGCCTCTGAAACCAAAGCAAAAATTGAGGTTGACCGTGCGCGCCGCGATCGACCCGGTCTTTCTTGGCACGACCGCGATCACAGCGGGCATCCAGCAGGCGCAGAACACCTATCCCGAGTTCGGCGGCGGCCCGGCAGGTTACTGGAGCCGCTACGGCGCGGACTATGGCGATGCCGTCATCGGCCGCTTTATGGGCAGCGTCGTCTTCGCGAGCGTGTTTCACCAGGACCCGCGCTACTTTGTCATGGGCAACGGCAGCTGGCAGCGGCGCTCCTGGCACGCGATCTCGTCCACATTCATGCAGCGCAGCGACAGGACGCGGCGCTTCGAACCGGCGTATTCTCAATTCCTCGGCGACGCCACGACCGGCCTGCTCTCGAGTACCTATCATCCGGGCTCCGGCCCCGGAAAGCTGGTGCTCGACGACACGATCCTCGACCTCGGAAACAAAGCGGTGAACAACCTCATTCGCGAGTTCGTCCTGCGGCACCTCGCGAAGAACGTCCCGAGCTATGCGAAGGGCAAGCCGCCGGAGGATTAGGCCGCTGCGAATCCGAGCGCCGCGCTGTACCATCTAAAGAGCAATGGCCCTCCGCAGCTCCAATCCGGTGACCCTTCCCGCGCGTGCCGCCCGGCACGACTTCCTCTAGCTGCGCCTATCCCTTCCCCCGTTCCCACCTGCTGACTTGCTGACCCGCTACCTTGCTGACTTGCTAATTTCCTGAAAGCGCTCTGCTGTTCCTTTATATGTTCGACAAACTTGACCAGATTGAAGCCCGTTACGAAGACCTTGGCCGCCAGCTCGGCGACCCGGCGCTGCTCGCCGACCAGAAGAAATTCCAGACCGTCGCCAAGCAGCATCGCGATCTCGAGCCGACCGTCGAAAAGTTTCGCGAGTACCGCAAACTCCGCGACGCGATCGACGAAGCGCGCGCCATGGCCGACGACAGCGATGCCGATGTGCGCGCAATGGCCGAGGAAGAGCTCGCGTCACTTGAACCGAAGCTGCCCGTCGTCGAGGAAGAGCTGAAGGTCCTGCTGCTGCCCAAGGACCCCAACGACGACAAGAACATCATCATCGAAGTCCGTGCCGGCACCGGTGGCGACGAAGCCTCGCTCTTTGCCGCCGAGGTCTTCCGCATGTATCTGCGTTTCGCCGAGCAGCATCGCTGGAAGGTTGAGATTCTCTCCGAGTCCCCCAGTGATGTCGGCGGCCTGAAGGAAGTCACCGCAATCTTCGAGGGCGATAAGGTCTACTCGCAGATGAAGTACGAGTCCGGCGTGCACCGCGTGCAGCGCGTCCCAGCCACAGAAACACAGGGCCGTGTTCACACCTCCGCGATCACCGTTGCTGTGCTTCCTGAGGCTGAGGAGGTCGACGTGAAAGTCGAGCAGAAGGACATTCGCGTCGACACCTTCTGCTCCTCCGGCCCCGGCGGACAGAGCGTGAACACCACGTATTCGGCCGTCCGCATCACGCACCTGCCGACCAACACGGTCGTCTCCTGCCAGGACGAGAAATCGCAGATCAAGAACCGCGAGAAGGCGATGCGTGTGCTGCGCTCGCGACTGTACGAAGTCGAGATGGAGAAGCAGCACGCAGCGCAGGCTGCGGCACGCAAGTCACAGGTAGGTTCCGGCGATCGCAGCGAGAAGATCCGCACCTATAACTTTCCGCAGAACCGCCTGACCGACCATCGAATCGGCCTCACCAATCACCAGCTCGCAATGGTGATGGAAGGCATGCTGCAACCGACGGTCGACGCGCTGATCGCGCACTACACGGCCGAGAGACTTAAGGCTGAAGCAACCGCAGCCTGATCGAGAATGCAAATTTCAGAACAAAAAGAAGAGCCCGGCGCGACTGCCGGGCTTCTTCTTTGCTCCACGCGCTCTAGTAGTTGCCGGGGCCGTAGATGTGGCGCACACCGACGTCGTAGCCGCGGCGGAAGCCCATGCGGTAGTCCTCGCGGTCGGGCGGCGAGATGAAGTGCGGATCGCGATACTCGTCGCGGTTCATCACGTTTGGCTGACGATGATTCTTGAAATCCCTCTTCGCGCCTTCGATGCCGTCGTGGAATCCGCGCTGCTGCGCCGCACGAAACTCCGGTGGAACCGTGTCCCATCCACCTCCCGGCGCGTAGCGCGGCGGCGGTGGACCGTAGTATTGCGCCACCATCGCGCCGGTGCCCAATGTCATCAACAGCGCCGACATAGCGGCAAGCATCCTTGCTGTTCTCATCGCTTCCTCCGCGAGCGGGCCGTAGCCCGCGCATCCATCTGAACCCGCATCGCATGCACAAGTTGCAACGACGCACGAACGCCTTCGATTTGTTGCGCGTCCCGTTGCGCGTCCGCGGTGCGAACGCAGGATATGGAAGCTGTGCGCGCTTTATTTCTCCGCTGACCACGACGTCTTTTCACCGATTCATCGCCACTTCGCCTGCTACCATCCCCGCATGACCGTCCGTACCTGTGCAACAGGTGGACTGCTGTTTCTCCTTAGCGCCGCCTGGGCCCTCTCAGCACAACAGCCTTTCACTCTGCAGCAGGTGCTCAGCGCGCCTTACGCTTCGGAGCTCACAGCCGCGCCTGTGGGCAACCAGTTTGCGTGGGTCGAGAACGCCGAGGGACATCGCAATCTCTGGCTCGGTTCGCCGCACCTTTCCGCGCACCAGCTCACCATCTTCGACCAGGACGACGGCCTCGATGTTTCGGATCTTGCGTGGTCGCCCGACGCCACCATCGTCGCCTTCACCCGCTCCACCGAAGACGGGCCTGACGAAAGGCCGTCGAACCCAGCTCATCTGCAGCGCGATCTGCAGCCGGAGATCTGGCTCGCCCCCGTCGC
>DASYBN010000032.1:0-5599 GCA_036500785.1 Acidobacteriaceae bacterium | reverse complement strand
GAAGGCGTTCGGCTTGTCATCTCCGTCGACACCGGCATCCGTGCCCACGCCGCTGCGGAGGAAGCTGCACGCGTGGGACTCGATCTCATCGTCACCGACCATCACCTTCCCGACGAGATCAACGGCTCTCCGCGCGCGCTGGCCGTGCTGAACCCCAACCAGGCCTGCTGCGAGTATCCATGCAAGGACCTGTGCGGTGCGGCTGTGGCGTTCAAGCTGGCCCAGGCCCTGCTCGAAGGCGCGGCCCGCGACGACGCTGAACGCGAGCGCCTCCGCAGTAAGACCCTTCCCTCCTTCCTCAAGCTTCTCGCCGTCGCCACCATCGCAGATTCCGTTCCACTCACCGGCGAGAACCGCACAATCGCCCACATAGGTCTGCACGAGCTGCGCAACCCTGCGCAACCAGGTCTCCGCGCCCTCATGGATCTCGCCGGCATCGACACCGCTCGTCCCATCTCCGCAACAGACGTTGGGTTCCGTCTCGCGCCACGCCTGAATGCTGCCGGGCGCATGGAGGTCGCCAGTGACGTCGTCGAGCTCTTCCTCTCGCGCGATGCCGTCGCCGCGCGCGCTTTGGCCGAGAAGCTGCATCGCCTCAATGACGATCGCCGCGCTACCGAGGCAGCCGCGCTGCGTGAGATCGACCAGCAGGTTGAGTCGCTGCTCGCTGCGCCCGCCGGACTTCCCGCCTGCCTCGTCCTCGACGACGCTGAAACTGCATCCGACGGCTGGCATCGCGGTGTGGTCGGCATCCTCGCCTCGCGCGTGGTCGAGCGCACAAATCGGCCGGCGCTCGTGATTGCGCACGAGGACGGGACGGCCCACGGCTCCGGCCGTTCGGTCACCGGCTTTCACCTGCTGGATGCTCTGACCACGGCGCATCGAGATTCGGGCGCACGGCTGTTCACGCGCTTCGGCGGCCACGCGCACGCCGTCGGATTTGCGCTTCCATCGGCGCACGTTTCGCAGTTACGGGAGTCGCTTGCCCGCGTCGCGGCCCAGCAGCTCGGCCTTGCGCCTAAAGCCGAGGTCCTCCGCTTCGATCTTCAGCTTCGATTCGCCGAGATCACGCGCGAGCTCCTCGAGACCTACGAGCAGCTTGCTCCCTTCGGTATCGGAAATCCGGACCCGGTATTCGTCACGCGAGGTGCGCGCCTGATGAGCCCGCCGCGCGCTGTCGCCGACCGCCACCTTCGGCTCTCGCTCGAAGACCACGACGGCCGGGCGCGGTTCAGCGGTGTCGCCTGGGGCCGCCGCACGCCCTGGCCGGAGCGCGCGCGCCAGGAGAACTGGGTGCCGGCCGACAGTTTTGACGTCGCCTATCACCTGCGCCGCAACTGGCACCCCGATTTCGGCGGATGGGAGCTGGAGATCCTGGCGCTCGAGCGCGTCGGCGGAGTCGTGCACGGCGCAAGTTTGTAACCCCGTGAGCCCTGTAATCCCTTTGTCATAAAAGTTTTGGACCTCTGGAGCCTCCTCAGTCGTCCTATATACTGACCCTTTGCGTATGGCCCAGGACGGAACAACCCAATCACGCGCGTGGCTCTGGATTCTGCTCGCTGTTGTTGCCGTGGTCGTGGTTTTCCTGCTTATGCACCGCAAGACGGTGATCCAGGTTCGCGCCGCGCGCGTCAGCCGGCAGGACCTCACGAGCACAATCTCCACCAACGGCAAGGTTGAGCCGATCCTCGACTTTCAGGCGCACGCCCCGAATCCCGGCGTCATTTCGAAGCTCTATGTTCATCTCGGCGAGCAGGTGACCAAAGGCGAGCAGCTTCTGCGGATGGACTCGGCAGACGCCGCCAGCCGGGTTGCCGGCGCCCAGGCACAGCTCGAGAGTTCCGAGGCGGCGCTGATGAACATGCAGCACGGCGGCACGCAGGACGAGCGCCTCGCGCAACAGGCCGACCTCACCGCAGCGCAGAATCAGGTACGGCAGGCGCAGACCACGCTCGCTACCGACCAGCGTCTGCAGGCACAGGGCGCGGCCTCGGCCAATGAGGTTGCCCTCGCGCAGCAGCAGCTCACGACCGCCCAGCAGCGTGTCACAGATATCGAGAAACGCCTCCACGACCGCTTCGGCACAACCGACCTTTCCAATCAGCGTGCCCAGGTCGCGCAGGCGCGCGCCAGTCTCTCCGCGGCGCAGAGCGGCTACGCCAATGTTGACGTTCACGCTCCTTTCGCGGGCACCGTCTACTCGCTGCCGGTCGCGCAGTATGACTTCGTCCAGCCGGGGCAGGCGCTTATCAACGTCGCGGACCTCACCCGACTTCAGATTCGTGCCTACTTCGACGAGCCGGAGATCGGCAGGCTCTCCGCTGGGCAGCCCGTGACGATCACCTGGGATGCCAAGCCCAACCTGGTCTGGCACGGTCATGTCGAACAGGCCCCCACCACGATCATTACGTACGGCACGCGCAACGTCGGCGAGTGTCTCCTCAGCGTCGACGACGCGCGCGGCGACCTGCTGCCCAACACCAATGTCACTGTGAGGGTCACAACAGCACAGCACAATAACGTGCTCAGCGTGCCGCGCGAGGCCCTGCACACCGACGGCTCCGTCAACTTCGTCTACCGCATCGTCAAGAACAAGCTCGTGCGGACGCCGGTAGAAATTGCTCCCACTGCGATCGTTAATCTCACCCGTGCCGAGATCACCAGCGGCTTGAACGATGGCGACCTCGTCGCGCTCGGCGCAACCAGCGAGGTCGATCTCTCGAATGGGCTCGACGTGCAACCAGTCGATTAGCTCATCATGCAGCGTGGAAACTGGCACCCTGGAAATCGGCACTCTGGAAATCGGACCCATTGAACCTGAACGAATCAAAATTACGTACGCCCGGGACATCACTTCGCCATAGCTCCCTCGCGCTCTGTGTTGTCGCGTTGCTGGCGCTTCCCTGCCCCTCTCGCGCAGCTGATGCCAGACCTGCGCTCAGCTCGGCCAACCGCGCGCTGCTGGAGGGCAATGCCGACTCCGCAGTCTCGCAGCTCAGGTCGATCCTGGCTTCTGATCCCTCCAATGGACAGGCACATCTTCTGCTCTGCCGCGCCTTCTACGCACAGTCGATGGCCTCGGCTGCAGCTGGAGAGTGCAATGCCGCGCTCCGCATTCTGCCCAACGACAGTCACGCGCAGGACTGGGCCGGGCGGGCGTACGGAATGCAGGCCGAAGGCGCGGGACCGATCGCCGGTCTGCGGCTCGCGCTCAAGGTGCGAAACGCCTTTGAGACGGCGGTCCGTCTCAACCCGCGCAACGGCTCCGCGGTAAACGATCTCAGCGAGTACTACATCGACGCGCCCTCGATCGTCGGCGGGGGCTTCGACAAAGCTGCCGCGCTGGCTGACCGTTCTGAGACCGAACTGCCCCAGAACGCACATCGCACTCGCGCCATGTCCGCGGAAAAGCAGAAGGACTTCGGCACGGCAGAACGAGAGTTTCGCGCGGGGACCGCGGTCGCGAACCGCCCGGACGCGTGGGCGGACCTCGGCGCCTTCTACTCGCGTCGATCGCGGCCTGACGATGCGGCGAACGCCCTGCGCCACGCCATCGCGCTCGACCACGCGCACGATGCGACACTCGTGGACGCCGCAACCACGCTCACCGAAATTAATCGCGAGCCCCGGCTTGCCGAGCGCGCTCTGCGAGACTATCTCGCCTCGCCTTCGAGGACCGACGCGGCGCCGGTCTTCCAGGTTCACGTTACGCTCGCGCGACTTCTTCGCGACCAGGGCAACACTGCCGCAGCTAAGATCGAACTCGAGCACTCGCTGGAGCTGGCCTCCAGCTATGCGCCGGCGCGCAAAGAACTCGCCGCACTGGAGCACCAGACCACCGTAGCGCAGCGCTAAGCCG
Organism: Acidobacteriaceae bacterium; assembly: GCA_036500785.1. Lineage (GTDB taxonomy): Bacteria > Acidobacteriota > Terriglobia > Terriglobales > Acidobacteriaceae > Granulicella. Next base: position 1,740 of record DASYBN010000032.1, on the reverse strand, counting down.
GCGCTGTACTTGAGCACACAGGAGGCACACGAAACGACGATGCAGAAGCACCACCCAGTCGTTCGGATCAAGACGGCAGCGCTCCTGATCCTCTTCGTGTCTGCGCTCGCGCCTGCCCTCGACTCGGCACAGGCGCAGGTCTCGCTCGTCTCTGCCGTTGACCTTGCGCTCAAGAGCAATCCGCGCGTGCGACTCGCGCAGGCAGACGTGGATAAATCCACCGCAGTCCTCAAAGAGAGCAAGGACGTCTACATTCCGTCGATCACCGTCGGTTCCGGGCTTGGCTACTCCTATGGCTATCCCCTCGGCCAGCCCTCCGTGGTCAACGCAACGCTGCAGGGAGTGATCCTCAGCTGGGCGCAGCGTGACTACATCCGCGCGGCTCGCCTCGGCCTTCAGGCTGCCATTCTGAACCTCAACGACGCGCGCGCGCAGGTGGAAGAGGACACCGTCGTCACCTACCTCGCGCTCGACCGCGACCTGGCCCGCCAGCAAGCTCTCGACGAGCAGATGGCACGCGCCGAGCAGCTCGAGACCATCGTCACCGACCGCCTAAACGCAGGTGTCGACTCGAACATGGACCTCACGCAGGCCAAGCTCACCGGCGCGCAGATCCACCTCAACTTCCTCAACGCTCAGGACCAGACCGCCATCGATCAGCTGCGTCTCGCGGACCTGATCGGCATTCCACCCACGAACCTCAGCACAATTCATGACAGCATTCCGGGGCTTGGCGCGCCCACGCCGGACGAAGGCACGACCGTTCTGCCGGAGAGCCCCACCGTGGCGGCAGCCTTCGCAAACGCCGCTGCGAAACAGCACATCGCCTGGGGCGACTCCAAGAAGCTCTACCGGCCGCAGGTATTTCTCGCCAGCCAGTACAGCCTCTTCGCCAAGTTCAACAACTATCAAGTCTACTTCCCCACGATCAACGGAAAGTCCGTCTTCCAGTACAACAACGCCGGCATCGGCGTCCAGGTAAGCTGGCCGATCTTCGACCGCGCGCTAAAGGACAAGGCACAGGAGTCCGCAGCCGACGCCGCGCACGCCTACGCCGACTACGACAACGCACGCCAGAAGGACCGCGAGGGCCACGCGCAGCTCGCTCGCAGCACACGGACCCTGGCTGCCAAAGCCGAGGTTGCCGATCTCGAGCAGCAGCTTGCCGGCCAGCAGCTCGCGGCCATCCGCACGCAGCTTCAGTCCGGTGCGGCAAATCTCGCCGGCCCGCAGCGCACGCCCAAGGATCAGGCAAGGGCCGAGGTCGACGAGCGCGGCAAGTACCTCGACTTCGTCAACGCGCGTTTCGATGTTCAACAGGCGCAGATTCAGCTCATGCGCGCCCAAGGCAGTCTGGACGAGTGGCTGCGCCGTGCTGCCGCGCCGTCTGCACCACCTCCAACAACGCCCTAAACAGCTGTACCGCCGCTGGTTAGCGACCCCGAACCTTCGCGAACCATGCTGTCCACCTCCGCCCCCGAACCGGGCATAATCCGCAGTAACGAAATGGTAAAATAAGGCTTATCGTATGCCGCTCAAAACCCTGCTCCTGAACCCGCCTTCCTTCGAGAACTTCGACGGCGGCGCCAGCTCCCGCTGGCCCGCTACCCGCGAGATCGAGTCCTACTGGTACCCCGTCTGGCTCGCCTATCCCGCCGGCATGCTGGAGGGTTCGAAGCTGCTCGACGCGCCGCCCCACCACATCTCGGCCGACGAGACGATCCAGATCGCGAAGGACTA
>DASYBN010000031.1:0-5022 GCA_036500785.1 Acidobacteriaceae bacterium | reverse complement strand
AAGTCGGCGCGGCTGGTGGCGAACCCGGGATGCTATGCGACGTCGATCATCCTGGGGCTTGCGCCGCTGGTGCGCGCCAATCTGGTGGATCTGGAAATTGGAATTGTCGCCGATGCGAAGTCCGGCGTGTCGGGTGCGGGCAAGGCGCCGACGCCGGCGACACACTTCATGTACGCGGCGGATAACTTGTCCGCTTACGCTGTGTTCAATCATCGGCACATGGGCGAGCTGCTCGAGCAGCTTGATCTAACGCGCGAGCAGATTCAGTTCACGCCGCATCTGTTGCCTGTTCCGCGCGGAATTCTTTCCACGCTTTATGTTCGTCTAAACAAGTCGTGCACCGTCGAGGAGCTTCAGTCCTGCTTCGACGAGTTCTATGCGAACGCTCCGCTTGTGCGTGTGCGGCACTCGCCCACACTGCCGCAGATTCAGCATGTCGTCCGCACCAACTTTTGCGATTTGGGGTTCCATCTCGCACCCGATCATCGGCGGCTGATTGTTATCTCCTGCCTCGACAACCTGCTGAAAGGCGCGGCCTCGCAAGCGGTCGAGAACATGAACCTGGTGGCGGGCTTTCACCAGCAGGATGGGCTGTTGTGAAGTGCTTCGGAGTTGTCTTTTTCGTTTTGGCAAAGAATCTGGAATTTGGAGTTCATCCATGAAATTCGTAGTGAAACTCGGCGGGGCGGCGCTTGAAAACCGCGAGCTTCGCGAAATCTGCGCGCAGGCTATCGTCGACCTCGCACGCGACGGCCACCAGGTCGCGCTCGTCCACGGCGGCGGTGTGCAGCTCACCAAGGTGCTCGCCCAGATGGGCAAGCAATCAGAGTTCGTAGCCGGGCTTCGCGTAACCGACGCCGATACCCGCGATGCCGCGCTCATGGTGCTCGGCGGCCGCGTGAACAAGTTGCTCGTCGCTGCCCTGACACAGCATGGCGTCTCGGCCGTCGGTCTCACCGGGGGCGATGGACATGTGTTCCGTGCGAGAAAAAAGAAGACTGAACACGAGCTCGGCTTTGTCGGTGAGATTGCGGCGACCGACCCCAAGTGGCTCGACGCGATCTGGACAATGGGCGCAATTCCGGTCATCTCGAGCATCGCGCTTGGGTTCGACGGCGAGTACTACAACATCAATGCCGACGAGATGGCCGCGGCGGCGGCGATCGCGACGAAGGCTGACGCGCTCGTCTTCCTTACTGATGTTCCCGGCGTAAAGGGCGCGGATGGCGCGGTGATGCGCTGGCTGTCACTCGCGCAGGTGAAGGAGCTCGAGAAGAGCGCGGTCGTTTCGGGCGGCATGCTGCCGAAGCTCAACGCATGCAAAGAGGCGTTGATGCATGGTGTGAAGCGCGTTCGTATTCTGCCCGCCGAAGCGGCAGGCGTTCTGCCGGATTTCTCGAGCACACGCATCAACTACGGAACGGAGGTCATGGTCGCATGAAGTCCCCTAAGCTCAACGAGCTCCAGGCTGCCGAGTCAAGGCTGATGCTCAACACCTACGCGCGCTACCCCGTTCTGCTCACGCGCGGCAAGGGCGTGTATCTCTACGATGAGAACGGAACCGAATACCTTGATCTGCTGTCCGGCATCGGCGTGTGCGCGCTGGGCCATAACCATCCTGCGATTACGGCTGCGATCAATGCGCAGGCGCAGCAGCTGGTTCATACGAGCAATCTCTTTTACCACCCGCACACAGCTGAGCTGGCGCTGCGGTTGACGGAGATCACCGGGCTCGACCGCGTGTTCCTGACAAACTCCGGCACCGAAGCCTGGGAGGCAGCGTTGAAGCTTGCCCGCGCGCATGCAGGATTGCTGCGCAGCGAGAACAAGCGCATCGGCACAAAGTTTCTCGCCATGGAGCACAGCTTCCACGGACGCACGATGGGCTCGGTCGCCACGACGCACAAGGCCGCGTACCGCGAGCCGTTCCAGCCGGTGATGCCGGACGTCGAGTTCATTCCCTTCAATGATATCGCGGCGTTGCAGGATGCGTTCTCGACCGATGTCTGCGGCATCTGCATTGAAGTGCTGCAGGGCGAAGGGGGCATCAACCCGGTTTCGGAAGAGTTTCTCCGGGCTGCGCGCGCCCTGTGCGATTCGACCGGCGCGCTGCTGCTGTTTGATGAGATTCAGTCCGGCATGGGACGCACCGGCAAATGGACTGCCTACCAGCATTACGACGTGCGGCCTGACATCACCACACTCGCCAAGCCGCTCGCGGGCGGCATTCCTATCGGCGCAATGCTCGCGACCGAGGAGGCTGCGCGCGCATTTACGCCCGGCATGCACGGGACTACGTTTGGCGGCAATCCGTTCGCCTGTGCGGTGGCCATCGCTGCAATCGATGCGATCAAACGGGACAATCTGCTCGCGCACAACGCCGAGCTAGGCAATTACTTTCTTGCCCAGCTTCGCAACCTTGCAGCGAAGCACTCATCCATTAAAGAGGCGCGCGGGCTTGGTCTGATGATTGGCCTGGAGCTGCACTCAGCGGAGCTCGCCAAGTCGCTGCACGAGACGATGATGAACACGCATCACATTCTTCTCAACCGCACACACGATACAGTGCTGCGCTTCCTTCCGCCATACATCATCACGCGCGAGCACGTTGACCACGCCGTCGCCGCACTCGACCAATCACTCACACAGCATGTCGCTCCCGAGCCCCAGACGGCCGAAGCCACCGCAAAGTAAGGAACACAATGGACAGCAAGACGATTGTCATGAATCCCAAATCCTCCAGGCCGCTCGGCATCCAGTCCGACACTGCGTTCACGGAGCTCGCGAAGGGCCTCGTCGGCCGCGATCTTTGCTCGATGGCGGACCTTTCACCGCAGGAGCTCATCGCGGTGCTCGAGCTCGCGCACGCCGTCAAGGCCAATCCCGACGACTTCCGCCACGCGCTCGACGCCAAGCAGATGGTGATGTTCTTTGAAAAGGCTTCCCTGCGCACGCGCCTTACGTTTGAGACTGCGATGAATACCGTTGGCGGCAATGCGATCTTTGTCGACCAGACGGCACAGCCGCTGGGCGAGCGCGAGTCGATTCCCGACGTTGCACGGAACCTCGAGCGCTGGATGCATGTCATCGTGCTCCGCACCTTCGCGCACGAGACGATCACAGAGATGGCCGCGCATGCAAACGTGCCGGTGATCAATGCGCTGTCCGATCTCGAGCATCCGTGCCAGGCCATCGCTGACTTCATGACGCTCGAAGAACGGTTCGGCGCGGTGGACGGCCTGAAGTTCACTTACGTCGGCGACGGCAATAACGTCTGCCACTCGCTCATGCTTGCCGGCGCCCTGCTAGGCTCGCACGTGACTATCGCGACGCCCAAAGGTTTCGAACCCAAGCTCGATATGATCCACAAGGCGATCGAGATCGCGGAATCGACGGGCGGCTCGCTCACCCTCACGCACGATCCACTCAAGGCCGCCACCGGCGCGGACGCCATCTACACCGACGTCTGCACCTCGATGGGCCAGGAACACGAGGCCGCTCGCCGCGCGCCGATCTTCAAGCCGTTCCAGGTCAATGACGAGCTCATGTCACACGCACAGTCCGGCGCAGCGTTCATGCACTGCCTTCCGGCGCATCGCAACGCTGAAGTTACTGACTCGGTCTTCGATGGCCCGCAGTCCATCGTCTTCGACCAGGCGGAGAACCGCATGCACGCGCAGAAGGCAATCACGCTGATGCTGCTTGGTGGGGCGAAGCGCCTGCCGAAAACGCCCAACCGCCGCAGGTAAGGAGACGATGTCAAACGTCCAACCAACCAAGATGTGGTCCGGCCGCTTTCGCGAGCCGCTGGATCGCACCTTCGAGCAGTGGCAGCGCAGCTTCCCATTCGATTGGCGTCTCTACGAGTGTGAGATCAGCGCCAGCATCGCGCACACGCGCATGCTCGAAGCGGCTGGCGTTCTTTCGGCCGAAGAAGCCGAGACCATGGTCAAGGGCCTCAACGAAATCAGCAAACTGCAGGGTCGATGGGCGCACCGCATCGAAGTCTCTTCGCCGGGACCGGAGTTCGACGCCGGCACGGATCAGATCGGCGGGGCGATTGTCGCGAGTTCGCCGCAAGCTGAAGACGTTCACCACTTCATCGAACTTGAACTGACGAAGATCATCGGCCCGCTTGCGCTCAAGCTTCACACCGCCCGCAGCCGCAACGAGCAGATCGCTACCGATATGCGCCTCTACGTTTGCGATGCGATCGAGCTCCTCACGCATGGGCTGCGCCAGTGGATGCAGGCGCTGCTCGAGCAGGCCGCTGCTGCCGGTGAGGCCGTCATGCCCAGCTACACGCATCTGCAGCGCGCCGAGCCCGTGCTCGTCGCGCACTGGCTGCTTGCGTATGTGTCAATGCTGGAGAGAGATCACGCTCGGCTGCTCGACTGCCGCAAACGGACTGCGGTATCTCCGCTGGGTTCCGGCGCGGTGGCGGGAGCGACTCTACCGCTGGATCGCTCAATCGCCGCAAGAATTCTGTTCGACGGCGCGATGACGACCAACTCCATGGACGCCACGAGCGATCGCGACTTCATGCTGGAATTCACTCAGGTGCTCTCTATCTTGGGCCTCCACATCTCGCGTTTCGCCGAGGAGATCACCCTCTATGCCACTGCGGAATTCAATTTTGTCGAGCTGCCCGAGGCGTTCTCGACGGGATCGTCGGCGATGCCGCAGAAGAAAAACCCGGACCTCACCGAACTCGCGCGCGGCAAGTCCGCTCGATTAGTCGGCTCGGCCGTTGCTTTGATGACTCTCGTCAAGGGCCTGCCGCTCGCATATAACAAGGACCTTCAGGAGGGTCAGGAGCAGATATTCGACACGTCTCAAACCGCGCTTGGTCTGTTAGGCGTCCTGCCCAACTTCACGCGTGCGCTCAAGTTCCGCTTCAGTGTTATGCAACGCGCCGCCGAGACCGGATACCTTAACGCGATGGCCGCTGCGACGTATCTCTCGAACAAAGGCGTGCCGTTCCGCAAGGCGCATGAGATCGTTGGCAACGCGGTTCGGCTG
>DASYBN010000030.1:0-3753 GCA_036500785.1 Acidobacteriaceae bacterium | reverse complement strand
GGAAGCCTGTGGGCTGGAACCGAGGGCGGCGGTCTGCTGCGGCTGAAAGACGGCCACTCGAAAATCTATTCGGCGCGCGAGGGTCTCAGCGACGGCTTCGTGCGGAGCGTGTTTGAGGATGACCGCTCACGACTGTGGGTGGGAACGGATGACGGGCTGTTCGTGCTCGAAGGGGAGCACCTGAGGCACGTAGATGGTGTGCCGTCTCTCGCGCGCATTGCTGTGCACTCCATCACGGAAGACAGCGAGCAGCGCATCTGGGTTGGCGGATCGACCCTCATCGCCATCAATTCTGACGGCAGCATTCGCGAGTTCACGCTGCCGGGCGCCTATAGCCAGAATCGCGTGAAGCGAATTCTGCAGACGTCGGACGGCACCGTATGGGTGGGTACCGTCGGCGGTTTGCAATATTTCAAGGATGGGCAGTTTCACACGGTCGATCAAATTCATGCGACCGTTCGCAGTCTTCTGCAGACCGCCGATGGAACGCTCTGGATCGGCACGATCGGCGACGGCCTGTGGACGCTGCACAACGGGGCGCTAAGTCAGTTGAGTATTCCCGGTCTTCTGCCCAGTGAAACGGTACTCTCGATCTTTCAGGACAATCAGCAACAGATATGGATTGGCACACAGGCCGGCCTCTTGCGCCTGAATAAAACTCCGGTCGAAGTGATTCCACTCCCGGAGAGCGGTGACCCTGACTTCGAGACGATCTCCGGCGACGACCGCGGCAACATCTGGGTCGCAGCGCAGCGGCTCTACGGCATACACAATGGTGTAGCGGCACCGGTGACGTACAGACAACTCGCGAACGTCCCGGTGCGCAACGTGTACCGCGCTCGCGATGGAGCGCTTTGGATCGGTACAGACGGAAGCGGCGCTTACCGGCTAACTGAAAAAACTGTGACGCACTACACGGCGCCCGCACAACTGACCAACAACTTTATCCGCGGCTTCATGGAGAGCCGTGACGGAACCATGTGGATCGCGACCGACGAAGGGCTAAGCCGCATCGGACCTGACGGCGCGCGGAAGCTGACTGAAGCCGATGGACTTGCGTTCTTCAGCACTCGCAGCCTGCTTGAGGCGCGTGATCGCAGCTTGTGGGTCGGCACCGATCATGGCGTGAGCCTCTGGAAGAACGGCGGCTTTCAGCAGAGTGAGGTCACCCGCGCGCTGCGAGAGGAGAAGGTCTGGTCGATTCTCGAAGACCGGCAAGGCACGCTCTGGTTTGGAACGCGCGATCACGGTTTGTATCGCTGGCGAAACGGGCGGCTCGATCAATTCACCTCGCTGGAAGGTCTGCCCTCGAACAGCGTGTACCAGATTCTGCAGGACAGGACGGGAACCTTTTGGCTAACCGGGCCGAACACCATCGCCTCGACGCCGGAAGCCGAGATGGAACAGACTGCGCCATCGCCGGATCGTCCGCTGAGCGTGAAAGTGTATTCGATGCCCTTCGGCGCGGATGATGCGCAACTCTATGGCGGCCGCCAGCCGTCGGGTTATCTCGCGCCGGACGACAGTGTCTGGTTTCCGACAAACCATGGCGTGGCGCATATTCTGCACGCCGACGATCATCAGGAGCCCATCCCGCGCGTCTCGCTCGAGAGCCCCATCGAGGACGGCCGAACAGTGGTGCCGACGGGCCGCGTCGTGGTGCCTGCGCATGTGGTTCGTCTCAGCTTTCCCTTTACGGCCGTCTCGCTGCGATCGCAGGACGGCGTGCGCTTCCGTTACAAGCTCGAAAACTTCGAGCGCACGTGGAACGTTTTGACCAGCACATCGGCGGCCGGTCGAGTCGCCACGTATACGAATCTGCGAGCCGGACACTATCGTTTCCGCGTGCAGGCCTATAACACCGTCGATCCCGCACGCATCAGCGAGGCCGAGCTGTCGTTTACGAAATCGCCATTCTTCTATGAGACGTGGTGGTTTTGTCTCTTGTCCGGTTTGATTCTTTCGGTGATCGCATGGAGCGTGTATCAGCTTCGCGTACGCCAGATTCGCACGCGATTCGAGGCGGTGCTCGCCGAGCGGAGCCGTCTCGCGCGAGAGATGCACGACACGGTCATTCAAGGTTGCACTGGAATTTCCGCCCTTCTTGAGGCTGTCGCCAGCACGCCCGTGGACCACGAATCGGCAAAGCGCGATCTGCTCGACTACGCCCGTGCGCAGGCCCGTACCACCATTCAGGAGGCCCGCGAGGCCATCTGGAATATGCGTCACGAAGGCGAGCGAGACATTGAATTAGTGGAGGCGCTCAATGGTGTCGCCGCGCAGACTACGCGCGAGTTCGGCACGACGGTCGACATCGAGCACAATCTGAGCCGAGTCCCGGTCGCGGCCTCTCTCGCCCATGAGATTCTGATGACCGTTCGCGAGGCCGTGTACAACTCCGTGCAACATGGACAGACGCAGAGCGTCACCATCAACCTCCAGGACAACAACGGGAATCTTTCAATCGCGGTTGTAGACGCGGGCTGCGGTTTCTCGGCGAACGGTGGAGATGGCGCGCTCGAAGGGCATTACGGAATCGTGGGAATGCGCGAGCGAATGCAGCGGCTGGGCGGACGGCTGGAGCTAACCAGTGCGCCCGGCCTTGGCACGACGGTTTGGCTGCAGGTGCAACGCAGAGAGGCCGGAACGAGAGCAGGGGAGCCGAGGTGAAAGAGAGCGAGGCAACGGCAATTCGGGTCCTGATTGTCGATGACCATCCCATCATGCGCGTTGGCATTGCGGCAATCATCAATGCGCGGCCGGATATGCGCGTGGTGGGACAGGCGGGTACAACAGCCGAGGCCATCCGGTTATTTCGCGCCGAAGCGCCTGACCTCACGCTGATGGACCTGCGTCTTCCCGACCGCAACGGTGTCGAAGCGATCCGCGCGATTCGTGCGTTTGCGCCCGGCGCTCGCATCGTTGTGCTCACCACGTACGAGGGCGATGAGGACATCTATCAGGCGATCGAGGCCGGAGCGCAAGGGTATCTCATCAAGGGTATGCCGCATGAAGCGCTGGTGAAGGCGCTGTATCGCGTGCACGAGGGCCATCGTTATCTTCCTCCGCCTGTAACCGAGGCGCTTTCGACGCGGCTGCCTGGCACGCACCTCAGCCAGCGTGAGCAGGAGGTGCTGCAGTTGATGTTTGCGGGACGGAGCAATCGTGAGATCGCAGAGGAGTTGCAGATTAAAGAGGCGACGGTGAAGTCGCACGTCAGCGTCATCCTCATGCGGCTGAGCGTCAGCGATCGCACGCAAGCCGTCGTGGAAGGCCTGAAGCGCGGCCTGGTACATCTCTAGCAATATCCTTCGAGTCCGACTTTCGTCGGATGCGCGATGTTTGCGCCGGACTCTATAGTTCCATCTTGCATTGAGCTGCATGCGCGCGGACGACCAGGCGTGTTCGTGCGAGATCGTTCGGAGTGAGCGTGAAGATAGCCAAAGTCTGCGGGAGCTTGCTGTTGCTCGGTGTGGCATCTTGCCTGTGCGCGCAGTCCACGATCGACGCAAATCCGAAGTCCTGCCCGAAGATTGCGGTCGGCGCAGACGTCTCGTTTCTGCCGCAGGCTGAAGCGCAGGGAAGCGTATTTCGCGATGCCGGTGTCGTGGCGCCCGGGCTGCAGATACTCCAACATCACGGGTACACGTGGATACGGCTGCGCCTGTTCGTTCACCCCACCACGTTGCCGAACGATCTGCAGTACACGATCGCTGAAGCCAAAGCTGCCCGGCAGATGGGCTTTCGTTTTCT
>DASYBN010000029.1:0-3204 GCA_036500785.1 Acidobacteriaceae bacterium | reverse complement strand
ACGAGGTAGTCGCGCAGACCCACGCTGCCTGTGCCCACCACTTTGAACGCGACGTCTACCGGCACGTACTGATCGAGGAAGTGGCGGCGGTCCGGCAGAAGATTGTGGCGATATACCGCAAAGCCGGCTAGGACAGCGCGTGCCTGCGCCTGCGGCAAGCGGGTGAGCAGCGGCGGCTCTTCCTTGAAGCGGCGCCGTGCCAGCTCTGACGTGCCGCCCTTGATCTCTACGGTGAAGCGGTCGAGAGTGCTGAGCGGCGTTTCGCGTTGTGCCTTGCGCAGCGCGTCGGATACCGGCGTCACCCGTTCCAGGCGATGCACCTGGTAGCGCGCCAGCTCCACGATCGGAGTGCGCGCGAGACTGGCGGCCAGCCGCCGATAGCTCTGCGCGAGAATAAAGACCGCTTCCCCGCACGCAGTGTCCTTCTGGTGATTCTGGCGTCCGGCGAGCACAAGGCTGGTTGCCATGCGCTTCAGGTCCCACTCGAAGGGGGCGACGCAGGTCTCGTCGAAGTCGTTAATGTCGAAGATGAGGCGACCGTCGGGCGCGGCGTAGGCACCCAGGTTGCTCACATGGGCATCGCCGCAGATCTGCGAGAGGATACCGGTGTTGGGCAGCGCAGCAAGATCGGCCGCCATGACCGGCACGGCGCCGCGAAAAAAGCCGAAGGGCGATGCGAGCATGCGTTCGTACTTCAGGGTGACCAGCGACGGTATGCGTCCGCGCATGGAGCGAGCGATCGTGTTGATCGGAGAGGGGCGGCTGGCCGGCGAACGCCAGTGCGCGTGATCCTGGCGACGCAGTTGCTTGCGGCGCGCCTGACCGAGCGCGTGCCGCTCCGGGGGTGGGATGGGAGCTGCCATACGTGACTGACGATACATGTTGGGGCGTTCAGCGCAAAAGCGGACCTACTACCCTTTGCGATGCTCAGGGTCCGGTCGAGATGACGACAGAACTTTAGAGCATGAGGAGATGCTTCAGGAGGCGTGGGCGATCTGATTCATGACGGCTTCGCGTTCCGTGTCCGGCAGCGCGGGCATGGCGCCTGCGCGTGATGCTACCCATGCGCCCCAGCGATTGCCGGCGGCGTTGAGCTGCGAGAGCGGCGCGCCGCGCAGGTAGTAGTGCGTCAGGGCCGCGGTAAAGGCATCGCCGGCGCCCACAGCATCGACCACCTTCACGGGATAGCCGGCATGGCGATCGACTTCGTTGCGCGTGACCAACAGACTTCCCTGAGCGCCCAGCGTGATCGCGACCAGCTTCACCGGGAACTGATCGATGATCTGGCGGGCGCCGTTCAGCAGGAAATCGGGTGTTGTGCCCGCCGCCTCCGGGAACTCCAGCAAGGAGAGCACCTGGGGCATCTCGTCCGCGTTCAGCTTGAAGATGGTCGCCAGCTCGAGCGAGCGCTCGACGATCTCCGCGCTGAAGAAGGGTGGGCGCAGGTTGACGTCGAAGATGCGGAGGCATTCCGGGCGGGTCTCATGCAGGAAGCTCTCGATGGTGCGGCGCGAGGCCGGTGACCGCTGTGCCAGGGTGCCGAAACACACGGCATCGGCCTGCTCGGCCAGGGCGAGCCAGTGCGGAGTCAATTCCAGAAAATCCCACGCAACGGGCTCGTGGATAGTGAAGCGCGGCTCGCCCTTTTCGAGCGCGACGGTCACGGTGCCGGTGACGCGGCTGAAATCTTCCTGGATGTATCCGGTATCGACCGGAGTGGTTTTGAGGTAGGCCATGGCCTCGCGGCCGAGGGGGTCGGTACCGATACGGGTTGCGATGGCGCCCTTGTTGCCGAGGCGCGCCGCCATGACAGCGAAGTTCGAGGGTGCTCCGCCAAGCTGCGGTCCCTGGGGAAGCATGTCCCACAACAGCTCGCCGAGACCCACAATGCTTTTAGAGGCGCTCATAGAGACCTCGGCCCGCACACGCGAGAATGAGATCGCAGCCTGAACTCAAATTGGATCCGCCGATGCATCGTGTCTCCTGGAACGACTGTTGATCGTAAACCACGGACTGACCGGACGTGCCCCGAGCCTATCATGCGTCGCGCGATGAAGCACGAATGAATCGAGATAACTGTCTTTCATGCGACGCGAAACATGCGGCGCGACCATATGGTAGGCTTCGATCCGGTGAGGAGAGCTATGGACAGGAAGAGGACGATGCTGGCAGCGTTGTTGGGCCTGGGCATGGCGGTCGCGAGCCATGCAGCGGTCGCGGCGGAGCAGAACACGCATAAAGCCGAGAGCAAAGCAGCTGCCGCGGAGAACGGCGACGTCTGGTGGAAGCATGCGGTGATCTACGAGATCTACCCGCGCAGCTTTCAGGATTCGAATGGCGACGGCATCGGCGACCTGAACGGCATTACCCGCCGGCTCGACTACCTGAAGGCCCTGGGGGTGGATGCGATCTGGCTGACCCCGATCTATCCCTCGCCGCAGGTCGACTTCGGTTACGACATCTCGAACTATGTCGCCATCGATCCGCCTTACGGCACGATGGCCGATTTCGATCGCCTGGTGGCGGAGGCGAAGAAGCGGGACATGCGCGTCATCATGGATATGGTGATGAACCACACGTCGGACAAGCATCCGTGGTTCATCGAATCGGAGAGCTCGAAGACCAATCCCAAGCGTGACTGGTATGTGTGGGAGAACGGCAAGGGACCGGGCGAGCCGCCGAACAACTGGCAGTCGGCATTCGGACACTCGGCCTGGCAGTATTCGCCGAAGACGGACCAGTGGTATTACCACAAGTTCTACATCCAGCAGCCCGACCTGAACTGGCGCAATCCGAAGGTGGAGCAGGCGATGTGGGGCAACGTGCGCTTCTGGCTGAAGAAGGGAGTCGCGGGCTTCCGGCTGGACGCTGTCCCCACGCTCTTTGAGGATCCTTCGCTGAAGGACGAGAAGATCCTGCCCGGCACAAACAAGTATGGCGATCCGAACATCGATGGCTCGCTGACGGAAAATCTGCCGGAGGTACATAGGGTGATGCGCGATCTGCGCGACGTCACCAACAGCTTTCCCGGCAATCGCGTGCTGATTGGAGAGACCTATCTGCCGAACGTGCAGGAGCTCGAGAAGTGGTACGGCGCCAATCACGATGAGCTGCAGTTGCCGATGGACATGCAGGTGGGTTTCATCAACAAGCTGGATGTGAACGAGTTCCGCCAGCGTATCAACGAGGTGGAACACGATATCG
>DASYBN010000028.1:0-6376 GCA_036500785.1 Acidobacteriaceae bacterium | reverse complement strand
CCGCCGGAAGCCAGGGCGCGCAGGTGTTCAACGACGTGCTGCCGAGAATCCTGCCGGGACTGCTGCGGCAGGTTCCAGGGCTGACCGTCGTGCACCAGTCGGGCGCGCGTCACCTCGAAACCACGCGCGCGGCGTTCGCGGGCAGCGGAGCGGATCCGGCGCGCTGGCGCGTCGAGGCGTTCCTCACGGATATGCCGGCGGAGTACGCGGCCGCCGACCTGGTGCTGGCGCGGTCGGGCAGCACGGTGGCGGAGCTTTGCGCGGCAGGCAAACCGTCGCTACTCGTGCCGTTTCCCCAGGCCGCCGACGATCACCAGCGCAAGAATGCGGAGGTGCTGGCGAGCGCGGGTGCGGCGCTGATGCTGCTGCAGCGCGACGCCACGCCGGAATGTATGGAGCAGATGCTCGTGAACCTGCTGCGCGACGCCGACAAGCGCAGCCGAATGACGGAAGCGGCGAAGACGCTCGCCAGGCCCGGAGCGCTGGAGCGAATTGCCGCTCTGGTGCTGCGGCTGGTTGGTAGGCAGGAAATCGAACAGACCCACCGATGACTTTGACCGCATATTTTGCGGATCGCGCAGAAGGGCTGGGAAGAATCCCAGCCCTTCTGCATTTTGGAATTACCGGTGTCCGCCGCCGCCACCATGCGACGCGCCACCGCCACCGCCACTGTTGTGTGATTCGCCACCACCGCCGTGTGATCCGCCGCCCGCCGGCGCGCTGTGCGCTGCAGGGGCAGAGCCGCCGCGATTTCCGCCACCGGAAGGAGCGTTGTAGTGTGGCGCAGCGGACGGGTTGGCGCCGCCGCGGTTCCCGCCGTAGTTCTGCTGCGGCTGGCCGAAGCTGTGATTTCCTACGTTGTTGTAGGCCGGGGCCTGGTGATTGAAGCCAGGCTGCGCGCCGCGATTGAAACCCTGGCCTCCGTTCACATTGCCGCGGTTCGCAAAGCCCTGGCTCGCACCCGCATGATTGAACTCGCCGCCGCCATGCTCAACGACTGCGCCGTGCACGCCAGAGAAGCCGCGAGCATTCGCGAACTGCGCGGGTGGGTGAGCGTTGAAGCTCGCGCCGCCGGGACGGCCGTCGAACCCGGAGACTCTGCGCTCATAGAAGTTGCCGTGGAAGCCGCCGCCGAAGTGGCCATAGGCGCGGTTGTAGAAGAAGTGGCCGCCGTTCCAGTAGCCGCCGTAGAAGCCGGTGCCGAAGTAGCCGTATCCATAGTTCACTCCGCCGTAGTAGCCGACGGTGCGCCCCCAGTATCCGGGATACCAGACATAAGCGCCGCCAGCGAAGCCCCACCAGCCCGGCGTCCAGAGCGCGCCCTGATACGGTGCCAGAATCCACGCGCCGTCGACCCAGTAATAGCCCTCAGGTCCCCAGGCCCAGTAGCCGGGCGTCCAGATGTATCCGTCGCCGGGGCAGAGCGGCTGCGCGTAAACAGGAATTGCTGGTGGAGCGATGCCGACAGAGATGAAGACCGCAGCGTGGGCTTGCGGTGCGGGCGCAGCAATAAGAGCTGCGCCGACGAGAGCTGCTGCTGCGAAAAGTGTGCGAAGCGTGCGCTTGATCTGCATTGATTTCCCTTCCGGGGGCACCTCGTTTCCCGACTATAGCGGGTTTGCGGGTGGTTCCGGTGAGTTCCGGCCAGGAGATCGCCCCAGTGAGCCAGGAACGCTAACTGGAGTAACCGCGTAGCGCCGTCACTCGATTGATTAGACACACGTCGAACGGTGTAAGTTGCGGGTCGCCGCGTTTGGCAGCGAGGCAAACGGCTATAAGTCGGCTTGGACCTGCGGGCTGACGAGTGCAAGGTATTCGTGGATGAAGGCAATGGCCATGCTGCCTTCACCGACCCCGCTGGCGACGCGTTTCACGGAGTTGTGGCGAACGTCGCCGGCGCAGAACACGCCGGGCATGCTGGTTTCGAAGGCGAACGGCGAGCGATCGAGCGGCCACGTGGTGAGATTGCGGCCAGTACAGATGTAACCGTTCGCGTCGCGTTCGATTGCGGGCGGCAGCCAATCGGTTTTGGCCACGGCGCCAGTCAGGATGAAGAGCGCCTTGGCATCATGCGTCGAAGCGAATTCAGGACCGTCGGGTGACCGCGTGACGGTGGTGATCTGCTCGAGATGGTTCTCACCGTGGGCGCCCGTGACTTGCGTGTAGGGTTCGACGCGGATGTTCGCCTTATCGCGAATCTGCTGGATGAGATATTGCGACATGCTTAACGTCAGGCCGGCGCCGCGCACGAGCATGACGACTTCGGCAGCGTAACCGGAGTAGAAGAGCGCGGCCTGTCCCGCGGAGTTGCCGCCGCCAACGATGAAGATGCGATGGCCGGTGACGGCGATGCCGTCAAAGCGAGTTGCTCCGTAGCTAATGCCACGTCCCAGAAACTGGTCGTGGCCTTCGAATTCGAGCCGATGCCAGGAGACGCCCGTAGCAAGCAGAACGACGCTTGCGCGAACGCGGTCGCCACCGTCAAGCGTGACGCAGTGGCCATCCTGAAGCGATTCGATCTTTTCGACGTTGCGCTTGAAGAGCATCTCGACGCCGAAGCGGTTCACCTGCTTAAGGGCTCGTTCCGTGAGTTCGTCGCCGGAGATGCCGGCCGCGAAGCCGAGGTAGTTTTCAATCCGCGAGGAAGTGCCGGCCTGGCCGCCGGCGGCGAACCGTTCGACGAGCAGGACGTTGAGGCCTTCAGAGGCGCTGTAGACGGCACCCGCCATGCCTGCGGGGCCACCGCCGACGATGATGAGGTCGTAGTGGTCGTGTTTCGGAACAGTTTGGAAGCCGAGAGCTTCAGCAACACGGCGAACCGTGGGATATTCGAGCGGAGTGCCTTCGACCGAGACGGTGATCCCGGCTTCCGGATCAGGCTCGGATCCAATGGGACTCCAGTCGTACTGGATGCGGTTGGCAGAGAGGAACGACCGAATAGCGCGGCAGTTTGTGTCGTATTTGGAGCCGGAGATTTCTACGCGTGAGGAAGGTGTCTCCCGGGCGACCTGCTGCGCCCTCGCGACCCTGCTGGACATGATCTGGAAGATGAGTTCGCCGGCGGAGGGGCTATCGCGGACGAGTTCCTGCAGTTGCTGTCGTTCAAAGCGAGCGGCACGGCAATGTGTGAGAGCGCGCAGAGAGATGTTGTTGCTGGTGCCGAGGAAAATGGATACCTCCCCGGTGAACTCGCCCGCGGCACCTCGGCCAAGATGTCGGCGCTGACTGCCAATGTCTTTGAGTATCTCGAGCTCGCCTTCGAGGATGACGAAGAAGTGCGCCTCCTCGCCTTCGCGAATGAGCCACTCGCCAGGTTCGAGTTGGATGTCAGCTGCCCGTCGTGCGAGGCGCCGTCGTTCCTGCTCTTCCACACCCGCAAAAACGGGAATCTTTTCGAGGTCTTCGGAGGTGATCATAGTGCCCCTCTCAGGATACCGATAAACAGACCCGCAGGTTGCATCTAGCCGGAGCGATGGCGGCTTATGCCTGATGCAGAATAGAGTGGGGATTTGTGCAGATGAGCTTGCCGGAACACGCAATGTTTGCGCCGTCGCAGAGGGTGCACTTTATCGGCATCGGCGGCATTGGGATGAGCGGGATCGCCGAGATCCTGCTGACGATGGGCTATCCGGTTTCGGGCTCGGACTTGAAAGGCAGCCCGGTGACTGAGCGGCTCGCGGCCCTCGGCGCGACAATCTATGTCGGGCATCGCGGCGAGAATGCGCGGGCCTGCGATGTGGTGGTGACCAGCTCGGCCGTGGCGCGCGACAACCCGGAGGTGCTGGAGGCGCGCGCGCGCAAGACGCCGGTGATCCCGCGCGCGGAGATGCTCGCCGAGCTGATGCGGTTGAAGTACGGCATTGCCGTCGCGGGGATGCATGGCAAGACGACGACCACCAGCATGATTGCGGCAGTCCTCGCCGGCGGAGGGCTGGACCCGACCGTCGTTGTCGGCGGCCGCGTGGGCGCAATGGGCTCCAACGCGCGGCTCGGCCGGTCGCAGTACTTGGTTGCGGAAGCGGATGAGAGCGACCGGTCGTTTCTCAAGCTGAGCCCGGTGCTGGCCGTGGTGACCAACCTCGATCGCGAGCACATGGACGCCTACCGCGACATGGAAGACGTCGAGAACGCGTTCGTCGAGTTCATGGACGAGCTGCCGTTCTATGGCGCCGTCACGGCGTGCGCCGACGACGCGCGGCTCAAGGCGATTCTGCCGCGGGTGACGCGCAAGGTGTTTACGTATGGCGTGAGTGAAGGCGTCGACTTTGGGCTGCGCCTGCAGGAAGCTCAGCCCGGATGTCATGCGAGCTTTGAGGTGGATGCGCAAGGCTTGCTGCTGGGCCCCTTCGACCTGAATGTGCCGGGACGCCACAACCTGCTGAACGCGACGGCGGCGGTCGCTATCGGCGTGCAACTTGGGATCGCGCCCGACGAGATCGCGGAGTCTCTGCGCGGGTTTCGTGGCGTGGACCGGCGCTTTCAGATCAAAGGCAAGCAGAGCGGCGTAACAGTCGTCGATGACTACGGCCATCATCCGACCGAGATTCGCGCGACCCTGCAAGCCGCGCGCGAGTGCGGCTACAGGCGCGTTCTGGTGCTCTTTCAGCCGCACCGTTATACGCGCACGCGCGACCTGCTGAGCGAGTTTGCTGGCGCGTTTGGCGACGCAGATGCCATCGAGGTGCTGGATATCTACGCCGCGAGCGAGGAGCCGATCCCGGGCGTGACCGGCGAAGCGCTCGCCCGAGCGATCGCGGCGAGTGGAGTGCAGGCCGAGTACGCCGCGTGCCTCGACGAGGCGATCCGACGGCTTGTGCGGACAGCGGGCGAGGGGGATCTGATCCTGACGCTCGGTGCGGGCAGTGTGTCGCAGGCCGGCGCGCTGCTACTGGACCGGTTACAGAACTCCTGACCCACGGGTGTGAGTTCCTGCGGGGGTACCCCGCGTAAGGGCCGCGTTTTCCGCGCGCGATGCGCCGTTATAGTTGAGCCTGGGCGATTGTCCGCGGCCTCGCTCGGGGCCAGTCGGAGATGAAGATGGGTTCGAAGCGCGCAGCGGTGCTTGAGGCGCCGGACGAGGACTCCACCTACGGGGTGGGGACGCCGCGGCGTCGCGCGTCGAGAGCCGAGTCGAGGACAATGCGGAAGGCAAGCTACACCGTTCCCGAGGACGACGCGATCGACGACTACGCCGATGAGTACGAGGAGCCGGCGTTTCAACGCCAGCGCGGCGGGTTCAAGCTGAAGGTTCGCAAGGGGATCCCGAAGAGTTGGGTCGGGCGCGGATTATTTGCGCTTGGACTGCTGGCGGTCGCCGGTGTGATCTTCGCCGGGCTGGCCGGCCTGCGCAGCGCGCTGCTGCACGACAGCCGCTTCGTGATGACGACCTCGGCCGACGTCGAGATTACCGGCAACCACAACGTCACGCGAGCCGATGTGCTGAGCGTCTTTGGCGCCGACCTCGAGCGAAACATCTTCCGCGTTCCGCTGAACGAACGTCGCGCTGATCTCGAGCGCCTCCCTTGGGTGGCGCACGCGACCGTGATGCGCCTGCTGCCGAACCGAATCCGAATCGCAGTCACCGAGCGCACTCCCGTAGCCTTTGTGCGCCATGGCAGCCAGATCGGGCTCGTCGACGCGAGCGGTGTGCTCCTCGACATGCCGGCCGATGCAGCCGGCGATCCGCACTACTCCTTCCCGGTGCTCACCGGCCTTTCAGGGAATGATCCGCTGTCGACCCGCGCGGCGAGGATGGCGATCTACCAGCGGTTCCTGGCGGAGCTCGACTCGGCCGGGCAGAAGAACTCGAGCTCGGTGAGCGAGGTCGACGTCTCGAACCCGGAGGATGTCAAGGCGCTGGTGGCCAGCGGCGGAAGCGACATCCTGGTGCACTTCGGCGATGAGCAGTTTCTGCACCGCTACCAGGAGTTCGAACAGCATCTGCCCGATTGGAAGCAGCAGTATCCGAAGCTCGCCGCCGCCGACATGCGCTACGAGCGCCAGGTCGTCCTCGAGATGCAGCCCGGTACCGGCGTTCCGGTGAGCGGAGATGCGGCGTCGGCCGCGCCCGCTGCCAACACATCAAGCACAACCCCGTCTGCCCCCAAGGCAGCAGCTCCGCCCGAACCTAAAGCAGCGGCCCCAAAGCCCCCCACCCATACAACTTCTGTTGCAGAGAGAACCAAATCTGCAACTTCTGCTGGAAAAGCCAAGGGTGGTAATGGCAAGATATTTGCTGATCTGGCGGCAGCGCGGCGGGCGCAGCAGGCCCGGGCCAGGCACGCAGCCGCGCCGGGGACAGGTGGGCGATGAACCCGAAGAGCGAGAGCATCATCACAGTGCTGGACGCGGGAAGCTCGAAGAGCTGCGTCATGGT
>DASYBN010000027.1:0-1987 GCA_036500785.1 Acidobacteriaceae bacterium | reverse complement strand
GACGGCAACGGCACCGTTGTGTTCAGCAAAGACATCCCGTTCACCGATTTTCCGCTGCCCGAGATCACCCTCTGGTTTGCCAACAACACGATCTATCTACCGAGCGAACACTGACGACCAAGGGGAGCCGATGCGGGACGGCTCGGCGTCTCGACGAGGGCTCCCTCCGATATAGAACTCATCGATCTCGACCGTGCCGCCGAGCTGCTGCTCGCGTGTCACCAGCTGACCCACGCGCCTGGCCGTGCATGCGTGATCCGGCCTTCGACCCCGGCGAAGCGACGCCATCTCGCGTAGCGATGACGCACGTGCTGCCTTCGAGATTGGGAACCCTCTCGGCCTTCGCGAACTTCCACATTTCGAGGCTCAATCCCGCACCCCACATGGCCCTGTCTACACTTCAGACCCCGCGTTACCGCGACGCCCGCAAGACTCGGTCCCGGCCTGCCCGCTACGGCTTTGGCCAGATGAGACTTTCACTCATAGGCACTCATCAGCTTGTCATGACGTACTCCCGAGACGTGGTGTAGGAGCTGTGGGTAAGTGGCCTGCCGCAGCGACCGCCGAGAGTCTGGCGTAGGCGGGCCACTTATCCACAGCGGTGGTCACCATGGTGCTCCTGGGTAGGGTTGGGTTGCGAGCGCAACTCTGACCTTGGAGGCCCCACGATGACCGACGACATGATCACCCTTCGCGAGCTGCTCGAGAAGGGTTCCGACGCGACATTGCTACGAGAGATGATCGGCTTTGCCGCGCAGCGGCTGATGGAGTTGGAGAGCGAGGCGCTGTGCGGCGCCGGTCACCGTGAGCGCAGCGAGGGCCGAACCAATTTGCGCAACGGCTACCGCGATCGCGATTGGCACACGCGAGCCGGCACGGTGGAGCTACGGATCCCGAAGCTTCGCAAGGGTAGCTATTTCCCAGGCTTTCTGGAGCCGCGGCGGATGGCCGAGAAGGCGCTGACCGCAGTGATCCAGGAGTCCTATGTCCAGGGCATCTCGACCCGCTCGGTGGATGAGCTGGTCAAGGCGATGGGCATGGACGGGATCAGCAAGTCGCAGGTGTCGCGGCTCTGTGCCGAGATCGATGAACGCGTGCAGACCTTCCTGCGTCGCCCGATTGAAGGTGAGTGGCCGTATCTGTGGCTGGACGCCACCTATGTCAAAACCCGGCGCGACCCATATCGTCTCGGTGGCAGTGATCGTCGCCATGGCGGTCAACACGGACGGCCGCCGCGAAGTACTTGGCATGACCATCGGCAACAGTGAGGCCGAGCCGTTCTGGACCGAGTTCCTCCGCTCACTCGCACGGCGTGGCCTGCGCGGCGTCAAGCTGGTCATCTCCGATGCGCATGAGGGGCTGAAAGCCGCGATCACCAAGGTGCTCAGCGCCACCTGGCAGCGTTGCCGCGTGCACTTCATGCGTAATGCCTTGGCTCATGCCGGCAAGACGCAGCGGCGTATCGTCTCGGCCTGGATCGGCACCGCCTTCGCCCAAGACGACGCCGAGGCAGCCCGCAAGCAATGGCGACAGGTCGCCGATCAGGCCAGGCCGCGCATCAGCAAACTCGCCGCATTGATGGATGATGCCGAGGCCGATGTGCTGGCCTACATGGGATTCCCGGCGCAGCATCGCACCAAGATACACAGCACCAATCCGCTCGAACGGCTCAATGGCGAGAGCAAGCGGCGCAGCGACGTTGTCGGCATCTTCCCCAACGAAGCCGCCGTCATCCGCCTGGTGGGTGCGCTGCTGCTCGAACAGAACGATGAATGGGCTGTGCAGCGAGCGCGCTATATGAGTCTGGAAACCATCGCTCCCCTGAGCCATGATCTCAGCGTCAGCCTGCCTCTTATCGCAGCCTGACACGGCGATCCAACTCGCCGAGGAGCACGCCTCCTACACCACGTGGTGGGACAGGATCGTGGCAGCCGCTCTGCGCACTGTAGAAGATCGCGTTGACCACCTCTTGCATCGAGGCTTCACG
>DASYBN010000026.1:0-2357 GCA_036500785.1 Acidobacteriaceae bacterium | reverse complement strand
CCGACAACCGTCTCGTAGCCTTCGGGGAAACGTTCGGCGAACTCGTCCACGCGGGCGATTCTGCAGGCTTCGAGGAACTGTTGCTCGGTCGCGGTGGGACGCGAAAACAGGATGTTTTCGCGGATGGTGCCGTCGAACAGGAAGGTCTCCTGAAGCACGACGCCGAGCTGGCGCCGATAGCTCGACAGGCGGATCGTCGCGAGGTCTTCGCCATCAATGAGGACTCGGCCGCTCTGCGCGGTGTGGAAGCCGCAGATCAGACTGATGATCGTGGACTTGCCGGAGCCGCTGGAGCCTACGAGCGCAGTGACCGTGCCGGGCTGCGCGTGAAAGCTGACGTCGTGCAGCACGGGTTTGTCGACAACGTAGGCAAAGCTGACGTCCTCGAAGCGAACGTCACCGCGGAGAACGCCGGCGTCATGCGTGCGCTTGGGGTCAGAGTCCTCGGTGCGTTCACTCATCACCTCGCGTGTGCGATCCAGGCCTGCCATGGCTTCGGTCAGCTGCGTTCCGATCGCGACAAGCTGCACGAGCGGCGCAGTCATAAATGCCAACACCATCACGTAGGCGAAATAACCGCCGGTTGTGAGGTGACCGGCTGCGTGCAGGTGTGCGCCCATCCACATCACGACGACACCTACGACGCCGAGGATGACGGTTGAGGACAGTGTCATCAGCGACTGTGCGGTAAGTGAGCTGATGACGTTGTTGAGCAGACGCGCGACGCCTCCGGCAAAGACGTTCGCCTCGCTGGCCTCGGCGTGGTAGCCCTTCACCACGCGGACGCCGCCGAGCGATTCGGTCAGGCGTCCGGTCACCTCCGCATTGATCTTTGCGCGCTCGCGAAAGATTGGCCGGATCGTTTTGAAGGCGCGCTGCAGGACGAGAGCAAATGCCGTCATGATGACGGCGGCAAGCAGCGTCATGCTCACGCTGACGTGCAGAAGGTACGCGAACGCGAACAGGGCCGTCAGCACGCCGCCAACGAAGTCCACTACACCGGTGCCGATGATGTTGCGCACGCCTTCTACGTCAGTCATGATGCGGGCCACGAGTGTGCCGGTGCGGTTTTCGTCATAGAACGCGACGGACAGCCGGCCAATGTGCTCCTGCACCTGTTTGCGCAGTTCGGCGATCATGCGCTGACCCGACTTCGAAAGCAGTTGCGTCAGGGTGTACGAAGTTATGCCTTGGATAAGAGTCGCCAGGAGCACAGCGCCAACGACATAGGGCAATAGCGCCACGCGTCCGCGCGTAAACACCTGGTCGATGAGCGGCTTGAACGATAGTGGCAGCACCAGCGAGCAGGCGCGGTTCACGATCATGATGCAGAAGCAGCCAACCAGCAGCCAGCGCCGCGGCATGACGAGCGCCCGGATCTCCGGCCAGACATCGCGGAACTTTACTTTTGGGCGTTTCGCCGTGAGGTCCGCACCGACTGCTTTTCCTGTATTGCGTGACGGGCGGTCGGCTGCCTTCATCCCCCCGCCCCCGAGACCTGCGTGCCCAAAGCCGCCCATGCGTTCTGTCAGTGTAGCGTTCTCTGCGTCAATCGGTCGGAGAGGACTCGATTATGCAGCGCGGGCGCGGCGCGCGGCGATGAAGCTGCGCACACAGAGCAGCGTGAAAACAAGACAAACGAGCGACATGACGGCCTGCTCCTCGACAGCAGCGGGATGCGCGAGCGGACCGCCATGTGCGGCGATCCACTCCTTGATGGCCATGAATCCGGGGAAGAGAAATCCGAGCAAGCCTATGGTTACAGCGAAATGCATCCAGAGCATGCGGCGGCGCGAATTTTCGGTGTTGGCCAGCACGCCGCAGATGATGAGCGCCAAACCGAACCATAGCGGGATCAGCGATGTGGGATGCGTGCTTCCGGTCGCGACGAAGAAGGCTGCACCGATGAGGCCGAGCAGTACGCCAAATCCAATGGTCAACTTTGCCAAGATCTTCTCCTGTTTTAGGCCGCGGCCTGTTTCACCTGCGCAAGCACAGCCGCGACGCTCCAGTCATTAGTGGGATAGAACGCGATCACCTTTCCGTCTTTGCCGATGATGACGGTTGCGAGCGAGTGCTGCAAGGTGCCGTTCTGGCCGGGCGTTACGCCGACATCGAAGAATTGCTCCATCTTGGGCAGCTCCTTTTCACTGGGCGCGGCGAACTCCCAGTGCTGAAAGGTCTCCTTCGAGTACTGGCCGGTGTATGCTCCGCCGTAGCTCTTGAGCACCTTCGGCTTGTCGTAGCTGGGATCGAAGCTGACGCTGAGCAGATGGGTGTCCTTATACAGCTTTGGATCGCCGGCGAGCTGCTGATCGATCTCGGCGAAGTTGCGGCTCATGCGTGGGCAGTAGTCG
>DASYBN010000025.1:0-2946 GCA_036500785.1 Acidobacteriaceae bacterium | reverse complement strand
GTGTACGGCCGCATGTAGTGCAACAGCCGCCCGACGCGCTTCATCGGATGCCTCGTTGCCGCCGGCCTCGTTCGACGTTCATTCGATTCCAGTGTACGTCCGCGAACTGGGCTAG
Source organism: Acidobacteriaceae bacterium (assembly GCA_036500785.1). GTDB lineage: Bacteria > Acidobacteriota > Terriglobia > Terriglobales > Acidobacteriaceae > Granulicella. Next base: position 2,831 of record DASYBN010000025.1, on the reverse strand, counting down.
CGCGGCATATCTCGATGCGCTGATTTCACGCGATAGCCGGCTTCGCCGAGCCGCTTCTTCAACTCCTCGGCGATCATCACCGACCGGTGCTGTCCGCCGGTGCATCCGACGGCGACCGTCAGATAGCTCTTGCCTTCCTTGATGTAATGCGGCAGCAGAAACGTGAGCATGTCGGCAGCCTTGTCGAGGAACTCCTGAGTCTGCGGGAACTGCCGCACATATTTCGCGACCTTGGGATGCTTTCCGGTCAGCTTTCTGAACTCCGGCACGAAGTGCGGGTTGGGCAGAAATCGCACGTCGAACACCACGTCGGCATCGGTCGGCACGCCGTTCTTGAAGCCGAAGCTCATCACGGAGATGGTCAGGTTCTTCTCGTCGCTTCCGCCGCGCACAAACTGCGCATTGATGTGATCGCGGAGATCGTGCACCGTGAACTTGGTCGTATCGATGAGGATGTCGGCGACGTTGCGCACCGGGTCCAGCCGCTTGCGTTCGGCGCGAATCTGCGAGATGACCGTCTCCCCGCGGCCGAGCGGATGCGGGCGGCGCGTCTCGGAAAACCGCCGCACGATTGCGTCTTCGCTGGCTTCGAGAAAGACCACGCGCGTCGGCAGCACCTTGCGAACCTGCTTCAGGATGCCCGGAAATTTGTCGAGGCGGCTGCCCTCGCGCACATCGACCACCAGCGCGGCGTGCGTGATCTCGGCGGACTTCTGCACAAGGTCCGCGAAGCGAGGAATCAACTCCAGCGGCAGGTTGTCGACCGAGTAGTAGCCGAGGTCCTCGAAGGCCTTCAGCGCGGATAGCTTGCCCGAACCGGACATTCCGGTCAGCACCACGAGCTCGCGGTTCGGGCCGCCTGGGTCGGTGGCCCGCCTGTTTTTTTTCGCCTTCGGGTGCTTGCTGCCCGCGCGGTCCTTCGCCATGGCGCCATCGTAGCACCAGAGATCAGACGGTAGAGAGTAGACAGTAGACAGTAGAAATCAGGCACCCGAGGCGCCACGTCTCTACTGTCTTTTCCTCTACTGTCTCTTCATGCTGAGAGCGCCTGCACCGGCTTGGGATGGCTGCGTTGGGTTGTGAATCTCTCTTTCGACTTGATCGCCTGTTTCTCGATCGCGGTGAGAGCCTCGCGCAATGCCTGCTCCATGTCGGCAGCTTCGCAGCTGGCCACCAGGCTTTCATTGCGGCACTGCACCGTGATCTCTGCGATCTGCCGATACTTGTCTTCTGTGAGGATGATGTGGGCGCTTGTACAGCGATTGGTCACGCGTTCTATTCGCGCGAGACCTTCCTCTGCTAGTTGCTTCAGCCTGGACGAAACTGCGGTTCTGCGGCCCGTGTACTCAACGATCATCGACATCCTCCTATCGGAGTTGGATGCCCGTTATCGTACGCGACGTTGGTGTGTGGAGGGAATCTGCATATCTTCGCGATACTTCGCGACTGTGCGTCGTGTCACCTGAATACCCTGGCGCTGCAACTCGGCCGCAAGCTGGTCATCCGTCATGGGTTTGCGCGGGTCTTCATCTTCAATGAGCTTCTTCACACGACGCTTCAGCAGCACGAGCGGGAGATCGCCGCCCTCGGGACCGTTGACGCCTTCTGAGAAGAAGAAGCGCAGCTCGTACACGCCCTGCGGCGTGTGCACGTATTTGTTGGCGACCGCGCGGCTGACGGTTGAAGGATGGACACCGATCTCCTCGGCGACCTCCTTGATCATCATGGGCCGCAATCCCTCGACACCTTTTTCGAGGAACTCCTGCTGCCGGCGCACGATGGCGTCGCAGGTTCGCACGATGGTGTTCTTGCGCTGCTCGATGTTGCGTAAAAGCTGAATCGCCGAGCGATAGCGCTCTTTGACATACTCGCGGACCTCGCGCTCGGTTCCCTTTTCGCGCAACATCTTGCGATAGCCGACGTTCAGCCGCAGGGACGGCATGTTCTCATCGTTCATCACGACGACGTACTCGTCGCCGCGCTTTACGAACGCCACGTCCGGCTCAATCAGTCGTGTCGCGGACTGGTTGTAGCGCTGGCCTGGGCGCGGATCGAGGGTACGAATGTACTCGACGGACTCCTGCACGACCTCGAGCGGACGGTGGGTTACGCGCGCGATCTCGCGGAGGTCCTTGCGCTGCAACAGTGGCAGGTGGTTCTCAACGATGCCCGCCGCAAGATCCAGCCCCTTCAGCAGCTCACCGTGTCCGTTGCCGTTGGCTTCATGCCCATTGGCCTCATGCCCATTGGCGCGCTGCAGGGCGAGCTCCTGCTCCCGGCGCTGTGCTTCGATCTGCCACAGGAGGCATTCGCGGAGGTCGCGCGCCCCGACGCCTGCGGGGTCCAGCTGCCGCATCAGGTTGCGGCCTTGCTCGACGAGGGCGAGCAGATCTTCGTTGTGGGTAGGATGTCCGGCGAGACCCTCCATCAGCTCCTCATCCGTCGCCGTCAGATAGCCGTCCTCATTGAGGTTGCCGACGATGAGCTCGGCACAGGCGCGCAGCTTGGGCGACAGAGCAAGGGACCCGATCTGCCATTGCAGGTGGTCGCTGAGCCGGCTGGGTTGCGACAGGAAATTTTCGAAGGACGGACGGTCCGGGTCACCCTCGTCCAGGCTGCCGCCGGTCTTGTAGCCGGGGTCGAGGTAGTCCTGGAAGTAGCTGCCGAAGTCCACCTCGTCGAAGGGGTCTTTCTCGGTGCGCTCGGCGGCGACCTCCTCGGCGCTGCGCTCCCGGTCGCCCTCGCGCGCGGCCCGTTCGTCGAGGGTCTCGGTGGACTCGTCCACCTCCTCGAGCACGGGGTTCTCCACCAGCTCTCCGTCGATCATGCTC
>DASYBN010000024.1:0-10467 GCA_036500785.1 Acidobacteriaceae bacterium | reverse complement strand
CAAGCAGCTTCGACAATCCGAGCAGCAGCGCGATGCAGCCGAGAGGGAGGCAGCCCATCACGACGATCAGGGCCATCCAGCCGAGGTTTGTGTGCGGGCCCTGGCGCGTGACGCCGCCGAAAGCGGTGAGCATCAGCAGCGCGGCGGCGACTCCGATGAGGATTAGGATGGAGCCGAATTTCAGGATCTTGCGTGTGTCAGATTGCATGCGGGTTCAGCGATAGGCGGAGAGCATCGCGTAGACGATGACGCCAGTGACCGAGACGTAGAGCCAGATGGGGAAGGTCCAGCGGGCGAGCGCGCGGTGCGCGGGGAAGCGGCCGGTGAGTGAGAGGAAGAACGTGATCAGGATCATCGGCAACGCGACCACGGAGAGCGCGATGTGCGAGATGAGCAGCGTGAAGTACGTGACGCGCAGCGCATGACCATGGCCGAGGAAGCGCATGTCGCCGTGCAGTGCGTGATTGACGACGTAGCTGACGAGGAAGAGGACCGACGCGATAAACGCCGCGAACATGCTGTTGCGATGCGCGACGACGTTCAGCCTGCGGATGAAGCGAAAGCCGATGAGCAGAAAAATAGTGCACAGCGTGTTGAACGCGGCGTTGAGCGCAGGAAGGAAGGCGAGCTGGGTTCCGGCGACGTCGGTGGGCTGATGGTAGTAGACCAGCCAGGCGAGGAAGAGCGACGCGACGACGCTGACGCCGATGATGGCGGCGATGATGGAGGGCGGGGTCTTGGCGCGCGGTGGGATGTGCGGCCGAGTGGCAGTGGTCATGGCTGTAACTAGTCTATCTATCTATGATTGTGTTGAGCCCTTGGAAGTAGCGGACGCCGCTTAGAGCCGTGCGCAGAGCTGTTATGGCTGGCAGGTGAGCACAGTCTCGTTCCGGATAGCAGGGTCGGGAGCGAGGCGGTTCTCAACGCAGGCGAAGGCTTTGATCGGCTTTCCGCCGACTTGAGCGGGAAGTGGGATTCCATCGGCATTCGGGTCGTCGCTCACAACAAGCATTCGACCTGATGGTGTTAACGCAACGCCACGATCGACCGTACCATCGCCGCTCTTTACGATGTAGTGAACAAAGAATGCAGCATTTTCACTTGCCGCTCCGATCGCGCATGCGTTGTCCTTCGCTTCATGTCCCGGATAGAGAACGACACCGCAATCGATACCACGGGGACCCGCGAGATGGCGTAGCTGATGGAAGACACTGCGGTCTGTTCCGAAGCACCCGCTCAGAAGCGCGGCACACGAGGACAGCATGGTGAGCGCGATCATGCGGTGCCGTGTTCTTGTCATGAGCTAAAAGAGCAGCCGTCCTTGCGCGTTGAGCGCCATCGCGAGCAGCAGCAGGGGAAGGTACATCACTGATACCTTGAGCAGGTTGCGGGCGAGCGCGCGATTTGCCGGGTCGTCGGGGTTGCGCGCGATCCGGGTAAACCGGATTGTCGCGTAGAGATACCAGAGGCCCAGCGCGAAGGCCGCGATGGCGTAGGGAATGCCGGTAACGTGCAGCCATGTAGGCCAGAGGCTGATGGGGATCATCAGCACGGCGTAGACAAGAGCTTGCATGCTGGAGCTGCGAGCGGCGCGCGATGCGGGCTGCCTGGTGGCGGTTACGCGGATGCCGGCGTTGGCGTAATCGGCGCGGTAGAGCCAGCCGATGGCCATGAAGTGTGGGAACTGCCAGACGAACAGGATGGCGAAGAGCGCAATCGCGGGCCACTCGATGATGCCGCGCGCGGCGGTCCAGCCGATGAGCGGCGGAAGGGCTCCGGGGAAGGCGCCAATGAACGTGTTCAGTGTGGTGAACCGCTTAAGCGGCGTGTAGATGCCGACGTAGGCGACCGCCGTGAGCAGCGTCAGCGTGCCCGTGAGCAGGTTGGTGACCCAGACGAGATAAAGCGAGCCGAGGAACGTGAGCGCGAAGCCGGTGAGCAGGCCGGCGGCGAGGCCGATCCGGTGCTGCGCCATAGGGCGTTGCGCGGTGCGCGGCATGCGGCGGTCGGTCGCGCGCTCGAACGCCTGGTTGAGTGCGCTGGCCCCCGCGGTGACGAGCGCGATGCCGAAGAGCGCCTGCAACAGACTGATGCTGAAGGGGCTGATGCCGGAGCGCAGACAGCCGAGATAGTATCCGCCGGCCGCGGTGAGGACGACCATCGCCGACACGCGCGGCTTGGTGAGGATGAAGAAGTCCGACAGCACGAGGAGACTGTGACTGCGCGCGCGGACGGCGGTGGATGTGGCGGAGACGGACACCAGTACTTAGGATACCGCCGGAGCGGCTTCGGTGGCATCCATTCAGGTATGGAAGGTGAGCAGGAGCAGCGGAGCTCGGCAGTCGAGAGGAACATCCACAGCGTCGCGGACCTGGAGCGCGCGTTTGAACTGCGGAGGCGAAGGACGGACCGCGTCGCGGATAGGGTCGGCGGGTTTACCGGGAGCATCGCGTTCGTTGTGGTTCATCTGCTTTGGTTTACGGTGTGGTTTCTGATCAACACGGGTGTGATTCCGCATGTGAAGCCGTTCGATCGATATCCGTTCATGATGCTGTCGATGATCGTCTCGGTGGAGGCGGTGCTGCTGAGCACGTTCGTGTTGATGAAACAAAATCGAATGCAGCAGAAGACGGATATCCGCGACCACCTGAACCTGCAGATCGATCTACTGGCCGAGAAAGAGGTCACGAAGTCGTTGCAGTTGCTGCGCGCGATCGCGGAGAAGGTGGGCGTGGATGAGCGTGGTGACGCGGAGCTCGAAGAGATGGCGAGCACGACGTCGGTGGACTCGCTCGCCGAGAAGATCGAATCATCGATGGGCAATGAGGACCGGCGGTAGCATGCTGACACTGAGCTACAAACTCTTGCGCTACTGCGCGCGCGAGATCACGTCACCGACAATCTGAGCAGCCTGGCGGAGTTCGGCATCGGTGGAGAGCAGGTCGGGTCCAAGGCGAATTGTGGCCGGGCGGGCGTCTGTGTGGACGCCGCGCTCATGGAGTCTGCCCACGATCGCGCGCGCGTCGGGGTGATGTACTGTGAGGAAAGCACCGTGCGCTTCGTCGGCGCCGTGAGCGCTGATGCCGATCTCGGCGAGATAACGCTTGAGACGCTGCAGGCGATCGAGCGTGTAGGCGCGAATGCGATCGACGCCGAGTGCGAGCGTGAACTGCTGGCCAGCGCGCGCCTGATAGTAGGTGAAGACTGCGGGCGTGGATTCGAGGAAGGCATCGCCGCCGGGAGCGAATCGCGGCGGGTTCGGGCGGTCGAAGCCGAAGACCTGCTCCTTGGCGAACCAGCCGATGTCCAGTGGATGCAGGCCGCTGTTGAGCGTTTCAGGCGAGAGATACAGGAAGCCGGCGCCTGGTCCGCCGCGCAGATATTTGTAGCTGCCGCCGATGGCGAAATCCGCCTGGATCGCAGCGATGTCAACCGGGAAGACGCCGATGGAGTGATAGGCGTCGACCAGCAGACGTGCTTTGTGCGCGTGGCAGTGCCGGGCGAGGCGGTCGAGGCCGGGAATGATCTGTGAGGTCATGAAGAAGACGTGCGGCACAATGACGAGATCGGTTCCGGCTGCGATAGCGTCTTCGAGTGGCGTCAGATTGAGCGTGTTATCCGGCTCATGCACCGAGATGAGCTGCAGATGAATGCGTGCCGCGGCGGCGTACTGCTTGAGGATGACGTCGACGGAATCGAATTCAGCTGTCGTGGCGATGACCCGCGGTGTGCCGGGGAGCGCGTTGAGAACCGTGCGCAAGCCCTGGCCGGCGGAGACTTTCGGGATGATGCAGTCGGGGCGCGGCGCGTTGATGATCTGCGCGATGCGCTCACGGTGATCTCGTTCAGCCTGAGTCCACTCTGTCCATGCGGCGCCGAGTTTTGTCTGCCAGAGCTGCGCGGCTTCGCGCAGGTCCTCTTCAGTTTGATCGAGCGGACGGCCGAGCGAATGGTTCTCGAGATAGATGCCGGGTGCTTCGAGCGTGCGCGAGAAGAGCGGGAAGATGTGCGCGCGAAGCGCCTCTTCGGTGAGCGCGCCCGGACCGAGCGCGGCGATCGCTTCGGGCAGGCTCATTCTTTTGGCGCCTCGGTGCGTGAGGTGAGCAGTTCGGGGAAGAAGGTAAGGTCGAGCGCCTGGCGAAGAAAGCTGGCGCCCGAGGAGCCGCCGGTGCCGGACCGGAAGCCGATTATGCGCTCGACGGTTTTGAGATGGCGGAATCGCCAGAGTTGGAAGTATTCTTCCACGTCGACGAGCTTCTCGCACATCTCGTAGGCCTCCCAGTGCTGGCGCGTGTCGGCGTAGATCTCGCGAAAGACGCGCACGACAGCATCGCTGCGCGTGTAGGGCTGCGACCAGTCGCGTTCGATGGAATCGGCGGGAATCGCGTAGCCGCGGCGTGCGAGATAGCGGAGGAACTCGTCGTAGAGGCTGGGCGAGTGCAGCGCGCGCTCGAGTTCGCCGTGGATTTCAGGGATGTGCTCGAAGACCTTGATGGTGGCGGCGTTCTTGTTGCCGAGCAGGAACTCGAGCTTCCGGTACTGGAACGACTGGAAGCCCGATGCGTTGCCGAGCACGCCGCGAAACTGCATGTACTCCGACGGCGTGAGCGTTTCGAGCACAGCCCACTGCTCGAAGAGCTGCATCTGGATGAGCTTCACGCGCGAAAGTATCTTGAGCGTCGGGGGCAGGCGATCGTGGCTCAGGTGATCGATCGCGGAGGTGAGTTCGTGGATGAGCAGCTTCATCCACAGCTCGGAGACCTGATGCTGAATGATGAAGAGCAGTTCGTCGTGATGCTCGGGCCTGGAGAGAGGATGCTGTTGTGCGAGCAGCCCTTCGAGCGAAAGATAGCCCGAGTAGCTGAGGCGATTGGAGAAGTCGCTGACGATCGAGGTTTCGACGGGACGCTGATTTGTGGTGGGCATTGTTCGCTCGCAGAGAGATTCTAGGCCCGCGAAGTGACTCACGCGTCGGCGAGGATCAGTTTGGCAATTGTCGCGAGCTGCATGAAGCTGGTGCCCTCGTAGATTTTGCCGATCTTCGCGTCGCGATAAAGCTTCTCGACGGGGTAATCCTTGACGAAGCCAGCGCCGCCGAAGACCTCGACGGCGAGCGAGGCGGTGCGCTCGGCGACCTCGGAGGCGTAGAGCTTGGCCATGGCGGCTTCCTTCAGGTACGACGCGCCGGCATCCTTCAATCGTGCAGCGTTGTAGACGAGCAGGCGCGCGGCTTCGATCTCGGTGGCCATGCGGGCGAGCTGGAACTGCATTGCCTGGAACTCGGCCAGCGGTTTCCCGAATTGCTTGCGCTCTTTGGCGTAGCGCGCGGCGTGACGCCACGCGCCTGCGGCCAGGCCGAGCATCTGCGCGCCGATGCCGATGCGGCCCTCGTTCAGTGTTTCGATGGCGATCTTGTAGCCCCTGCCGGGTTCGCCGAGGATGTTGGCGGCGGGCACGCGGCAGTTGTCGAAGCGGAGTTCGCAGGTGGAGGAGGCGCGAATGCCCAACTTGTCTTCTTTACGGCCGATCGTGAAGCCTGCAGTGTTCTTTTCGACGATGAAGCAGGTGATGCCCTTGTAGCCGAGCGAAGCGTCGATGGTTGCGAAGACGAGGAAGATCGAGGACTCGAGCGCATTGGTGATCCACAGCTTGGCGCCGTTGAGGATGTAGTCGCCGGTTGCGTCGTCGCGTGTGGCGCGGCATTGCAGGGCGAAGGCGTCGGAACCGGAGGAAGCTTCAGAGAGTGCGTAGGAGCCGGTGGCTTTTGTGGCGAGAGCGGGGAGGTACTGCTGCTTCTGCGCGTCGGTTGCCCAGAGGAGCAACGCGTTGATGACGAGGGTGTTCTGCACGTCGACGAGCACGCCGACTGCGGGGTCGACGGCGGAGATCTCTTCGACAGCGAGAACGGCTTCGAAGAGCGTGCCGGCGGCGCCGTCGAACTGCTCGGGGATTTGAATGCCCATGAGGCCGAGCTCGTGGAGCTTGCGCAGGAGGCCGGCGTCGAAGTGGGCCTCCTCGTCCATGGAGCGCACGAGTGGCGCGATCTCGGTGCGGGCGAACTCGCGGACGGTGGAGCGGAAGAGCTGTTCGTCGGGGGAGAGCTGGGTGAGCGGATGCATGGTATCGCGGTGAGTGTAGCGTAGCCGCACGGCATCATGCATGGTTCGCGACAAACGCTTGCGCGAAAAGTGCAGGATTGCAGCGATTTCGAGGCAGGACTATACTGCCCGCATAGGCATAGCTGGTGCTTCTTCATGCTGTGCCGCGGGTGAGGTCCGTCTTCAGCGTAAGCGTCGAGGATGTGAGGCTCGGAAATGCGGGGCCGCATGGCCGCGAGGCAGGTGCGGGCGGCAGCTGGCGCGCTGTGACGCGCGTTCTTCGAAGTTGCCAATTCTTGAAAGCTGCGGCAGGTGGGACTGTCCGCGATGTGGTGAATGCCGTCTGGCCGAGCGATTGCCGGCTGTGCGGTGGCCCGATGATCTCGATCAGCAGGGCAATGGTCTGTGAGGCTTGCGTTGCGCGGGTGGAGGCGCAAGACGAGCCTGGGAATCCGCTTTGCAGCCGGTGCGGCGATGCGCTGGGTATGGAATCGGCGCGGTTTGCGCTGGCCATGGGAACAACCGAGTGCACGATGTGCAGGCTGGCTCCGCCGGAGTTTGCGCGCGCGGTGGCCTACGCCGAGTATGACGGCGAGATGCGCGAGATGCTGCACCTGCTGAAGTTTGATGGCGTGCGCGAGCTGGCGGCGCATGTGCTGGGCGAGTGGCTGGCGAAGGCGATTGTCAAGCTCGAAACCCAGGCCGCGCGCGAGCTGGTGGTGATTCCGGTTCCACTGTTTGCGGCGCGCGAACGCAGCCGCGGGTTCAATCAGTCGAAGCTGCTCGCGGAGGCTGCGGTGAAGCGGCTGCGGAGACAGCGGCGCGGATGGAAGCTGGAGCTGGACACGAAGTCGTTGACGCGGGTGAAGGACACGCGTGCACTGTTCACGATGCAGCCACACGAGCGGCGTAAGAACCTGCATGGAGCGTTTCGTGTGATGGATGCGGGCGCGGTGCGCGGGCGCGAGGTGCTGCTGATCGACGACATTATGACCACCGGAGCGACTGCGCGAGAGTGCGCGCGGGTGCTGCTGCGCGCGGGCGCAGCGAAGGTCTGGGTGGCGACGGTTGCGAAGGCGCAGCCGGAGAGCGTTGTTTTGCGTGCGAGCGAAGAGATGGTCGCGCGTTGGGATGCAGTGTCTGTGCAGCGGGTTGAGGCGCAGGTGAGTTGAGGGCTATCGGAACCTTGGGGAGGGTTGTGATGCAGACGGGCAAGATGAGAGGGAAGCGCAATCGACACCACACGACGCAGCCGGTGCCGGGCACCGCACGCGCGGAGGCATTGGAGATTCGCGCGGGCGTGTTTCGGCAGCCGGCGATGCAGACGCCGGTGCTGGTGCTGAATGCGAGCTATGAACCGATCAACATCTGCGGCGCGCGGCGCGCGCTGGTGCTGGTGCTGAAGGGCGTCGCACGCACGGAGGAGGAGCAGGGAAGCACGCTGCACTCTCACCGCATGGCGATCCAGATGCCAAGCGTGATCCGTCTGCTGGAGTATCGGCGCATACCGCACCAGACGCGCGCGCTTTCGCGGAAGAACATTCTGTTGCGCGACCGGAATACATGCCAGTACTGCCAGACCGTGCTGACCTCGGCGGAGCTGACGCTGGATCACGTGCTGCCGCGCTCGCGTGGCGGGCTTTCGACGTGGGAGAACCTTGTGGCGTGTTGCCGGGATTGCAATCGGCGCAAGGGCAATCAGATGCTGCATGAGCTGGACGATATGAAGCTGTTGCGCGAGCCGCGGCCGTTTTCGCTGCATACCAGCCGACACATCATGCGGATGATTGGAAGCGCGGACGCCGCGTGGCGGAAGTATCTGTACTTTGAGAATCAGACGGCGGCGTAGGAGAGATATCAGAGATTAGAGGGCGCGGCGAGTTGCCGCGCTCTGTTTGCTTTATGGGGTGGGTTCTGCGGCGCCGTTGGTGACGTTGCGCGCCAGGCGCATGAGCACGAAGAGCATCAGCAGCGCACCGAAGTAGAGGTACGACTGCAGAATGTTCCAGCCGAGATGCGGCGCGAGGAAGTTCGTCGCGGTGAGTGCATTCAGCGTGAGGAACGTTGCGAGCGCGAGCACCCAGGGGCGCTTCTGCTGCCAGCAGCCGTACGCGAACCAGACCCACGCGGCGATGGCGAAGACGATGCCGTAATGGTGCTCCCATGCCATTGGCGAGGAGGCGACAGAGGCGAGGCCGGTTGCGGCGAGATCGCCGGTTGAGCCGCGCAGCTTGCCCCAGGGAAAGAACAGCGCTCCGGCGATGAGGACGAGGCCGGTGATGAGGGTCGTGCGATAGACCCACGGGATGTAGGGCGTGTAGAGATGCGGCGTGTAGCTGATGTTTTCGCCGTTGCCGATAACGCGATTCAGTGTGCCGAACATCGACTGATTCGCATAGTGGGACTGCGCTTTGCGGCTCAGGCTGGAGAGCACGTGGATGTAGTCGAGGTTGTTGTGCCAGCCAAAGATCGCGACAGAGATCGCGATTAGCACAGCGGAGCAGGCGAGAAATGCGATGGTTGCTCCCCAGCGGCGGCGGAGGATCATCCAGATGAGCAGCAGACCGTACTGGGGCTTTACGAAGGCGAGCAAGGCGGCGGCAACGCCTGCGGAGCGTTCGCGGCCTGTCGTCCAGAGCAGAAGCAGAACGGCGAAGAGGAACGAGAGGAAAGTCTGCGCGTTTCCGAGTGCGTAGCCCTTGATGAGGGGATAGCAGCCGATGCATGCAAGCATGACGGCGAGGATTGATTGCCAGTCGAGAGATACATTCCGACGGCGTAGCAGGCGCTGGCCCATCCACAGCGACACGGCGCCGACGCCGAGAACCGCGAGCCATGAGGTGATCGCGAGAATTTGAAGGATCGCTGATTCAGAGAGGCCGAGCTTGCGCAGCGCAACGAGAGGAAGCAGGCTGGCGAGCGGATAGATGAGGGTGTCGTAGAGATGCGCATAGTAGATCGGCTCAGCGGGATGCGCGTGAAAGTAGTCGAGCGACTTGAGCATCGGCAGCCAGGAGTCGGTCCACTGATGCCCACGCAGGAATTGCAAAAGGTAGGGCTTGATGCCGCCGGGATTGCCGAGGCCCGCTGCACGGCAGAGCGCCCATTGCACAATGTTCGCGAGAAACAGGCTCAGGAGCACGAAGATCAGAAGACGCGTGCTGCGCGGGCGCGGCGAAGGGTCGCTCGGTGACGGGGCCATTCGGCTCAATATTACAAGCCGCAGCTGTTCGTCCTGCTCTGACACCTCAATTAAGAACCGAGAAAGAAATTGTGCGCGTATGAGTAAAGCCCGACCACAACGTCTTGCACGCAGTGAGCGATGATCACAGCTCTCAAGTTGCCGAACTGGACGGCGGCGACGGCGTATGTCGCACCCAGGAACGCGATCGTCAGCGCACTTCCGACGCCTTGATAGAGGTGCATGCCGCCGAAGAGCAATGCCGTTAAGCAAACCGACAGGATGATGCTCGTTCGCGGCGCCACTGAGATCGTTCGCAGAGCTGCGATGCACTGGCGCAGAAGATAGCCGCGGAAGATGAGCTCTTCGCAAACTGCCGCGGAAACGCTGACGAACATCCACAGCACCAGATCAGCTCCGGATGCGGGTGTGAGGCTGGAAAGCACCCTATGGCCTACGCCCAATCGATGGTCCGTGCTTTGCAGCAGATAGGGAAAATGGTGGAGGGTTGTCACCTTGCGGCAAGCCAAGAGAAGCAAAGCGCGAACTACAGTCGCGACGATTAGGAACAGGGCAAACACCGCGAAGCCGCGCGCAAACTCGATTCTCCAGGGGCGAGCGCCGTCCAGTAGGCTCTCGCGCAGAAACGAACGGCGATGGTAGACCGTGGCCATCGTCGCGCCGAGCAGCAACCAGGTTCCCAGAACCTGTGAACTGTACGTGATCAAGTGTTGAGAGTAATCGGGGACCGCACCCGACATGTGGCCGATGGTGCCCAGAGCGGCGTATGCAGCAAACAAAAGACACACGCCAGCAGCCATCCACAGCGGGCCAATTGCGTACGGACTCGAGGTTTTGAAATCCTTCGTGTCGGCCTCAGCAGCGAGGACAGGACTGGTGGCGGAAGACATGCTGCCCATCGTATCCGCAGACTGCGATCCTGACGCAGTTACTTCAGTGCGGTATCGAACCGGTCAGCACTCGATGATGTTGAGCGCGAGGCCGGCGAGCGAGGTCTCTTTGTAGCGCGATTGCATGTCCATGCCAGTGCGGTACATGGTCTCGATGATCTGGTCGAGCGAGATCTTGTGGCTGCCGGGATCGTTCATGGCGAGGCGCGCGGCGTTGACGGCCTTCACGGCGCCCATGCCGTTGCGCTCGATGCAGGGAATCTGCACGAGGCCGCCG
>DASYBN010000023.1:0-10774 GCA_036500785.1 Acidobacteriaceae bacterium | reverse complement strand
GTGCGCAGCACGCGTGCGCAAAGACCTGCCGGACGCCGAATGGCGCCGATCCGAAAAGATCATCGATTGTCTCCTCCGCTTCCCCTTCGGAAGCGTGGCAGAGGCAGCGCTTGAGAACCGGTCTCCTGACTGGCGCGATTTCAAGCCTGGTTCAAACGTTGGCAGCTCCTTCCCGAAGCTCATGGAGCCTCAGTGGATTCTGCCGGAACCAGCCTCACCATAAGAATCATGGTGCGCGCTTCACAGTTGCTGGGCAGTGGCGGAGTTTCACCGCGCTTCCCGAACATTCCCTGGCGATTGCAGTTTTGGGTCAGACATCGCCAGCATAGCGACGCAGTACGGCCCCAGTGTACACGCTAGGGAATCAGCAGAACCTTGCCGGTTGTCTTCCTGGCCTGCAGGTCCTCGTGCGCCCGGCGCGCGTCGCCCAGCGGATAGCGGTGACCGACGCGCACGTGGAGTTTGCCCTCCGCGACACAGTTGAAAACGTCGTTTGCGCGGCGCTCGAGCTCTGCGCGGGTCTGCACGTAATCCTTGAGTGTGGGGCGCGTCACGTAGAGCGAACCCATTGTGGACAGGCGGATCAGATCGAATGGCGGCACGGCTCCGCTCGAGCCGCCGTAGAGGGCCATCAGGCCACGCGGCCGCAGGCACTTCAGCGAGTCCTCGAAGGTCGTCTTACCCACGGAGTCAAACACCACCGCCAGACCTTGCGGCGCAATCCTCTTCACCGCGTCCGCAAAGTTCTCGCGCGTGTACAGGATCACGTAATCCGCGCCCGCGCCACGCGACAGCTCCGCCTTTTCGTCCGTCGAAACGGTCGTGATGACGGTTGCGCCGAGCGTCTTCAGCATCTGCGTGATGAGCAGACCCACGCCGCCGGCGCCGGCATGCACCAGCACCGTATCGCCGCGCTGCACGCGGTACGTGTCGTAGATCAAATAGTGCGCGGTGAGGCCCTGCACCAGCACTGCCGCGGCATCCTCGAGGCTCATCCCTTCGGGCACGTGCAGCAGGTCCTTCGCCGGAGCGCAGGCGTACTCTGCATACGTTCCGCGGGTTCCATTCCAGGCGACGTGATCGCCCACGGCGAATCCGCTCACACCATCGCCCAGCTTCTCAACGACGCCGGCAGCCTCCTGCCCCGGAATGAACGGCAGCGGCGCGGGATAGCGTCCCTCGCGGAGATAGGTGTCGATGAAGTTGACGCCGGACGCAGCCACGCGCACCAGCACCTCGCCGGGCTGCGGCTCCCGCCGCGGAAGCTCCACCAGCTCCAGCACCTCCGGCCCACCGGTCTTCTTTACCTGGATCGCTCGCATGCTGAAGGAGCCGCTTACCGCAGCAGGCTCTCCTCCGACGACCGCATGCGCACGACGCGTTCGACAGCATAGGGCGACCGCTGCGACTGCGTGAAGAAATGCCGCACCTGCAGCTCGCCAAGAAGCCCCACACCAATGAGCTGCATTCCCGCGACAATCAGCACGCTGGCAATGATGAACCAGGGGCCGTGCTCGCTGATTACGTGATGGTTTGAGACGAGCTTGTAGACCAGCAGCCAGAGCGCAATCCCGCCGCCGCTCAGGACGCCGATTGAGCCCAGACCGCCGAAAAAGTGCAGCGGCCGGGTCATGTACTTCAGCAGAAAGCGGATCGTCAGCAGATCGAAGAACACGCGGAAGGTCCGCCCGATACCGTAGTGGCTCTGGCCCGAATCGCGCGCCGGGTTCGAGATCGGCACCTCGCAGATCGTCGCTCCGTACCAGCTCGCCAGTGCCGGGATAAAGCGGTGCATCTCGCCGTACAGCGGGATGTTCTGGATGACCTCGCGCCGGTACGCCTTGAAGGTCGTTCCGAAGTCGTGAATGTCCACGCCTGAGAGCCGCGCCATCATCCAGTTCGCTACGCGCGACGGCACCTGGCGCATGACGAAGTTGTCTGCCCGCCGCGACCTCCATCCGCTGACGACGTCGTATCCCTCTTCGAGCTTCGCCAGAAACCGCGGCACCTCACCGGGATCGTGCTGCAGATCGCCGTCCATGGCGACGATGAACTCTCCCGAGGCGTGATCGAAACCCGCGGCGAGCGCGGAGGTCTGCCCGAAGTTTCTGCGCAGCTTGACCACCAGGACGCGCGAATCGACCGCCGCAATCTCCTCGAGCAGCCTGTAGGTGCGGTCTCGCGAGCCGTCGTCTACGAAGACCAGCTCGAAGCTCGCCTCGACATGCTCCATCACATCCTTCACGCGGTCGTACAAGCGCGTGACGTTCTCTTCCTCGTTGTGAAAAGGAACGACGATGGAATACTTCGGCACGATTTGATGATACCCCTTTGGGCTTCGCGTCTACTCGAATCGTGCCGTTCAGGGTTCCGGGCCTCACGTTACACTGGATGCATTGGCCCCGTAGCTCAGATGCATAGAGCGGCGCACTCCTAACGCGAAGGTCGCAGGTTGGACTCCTGCCGGGGCCACCATTCACCACAATTGATGGGATCACGCCGCGCAAGGACTCCTGCCGGGACCACTCGTCGGAGAAAGACGGTTCGGAGAATTATGTGGAGTAGACTGTGTACAAAGGTCCACACCCATGGAAACCGTTCAGATCGTCCTCGATAAGAAACTCCTGCAAGCTGCTGATCGGGCGGCACGCCGTCTGAAACGAAACCGTTCCGCATTGGTCCGCGACGCCCTCCGAGCGCACCTGCGGCGACTGACCATCGGCGAACTCGAACAGCGGGACCGCGAAGGCTACACCAAAGAGCAGCAGGCGCAGGAAGACCTGCAGGCCTGGGAAGCGGAGGCCGAGTGGCAGGCAGAATAGCTCGCGGTGACATTCGCCTGTATCAGTTCGGGCTCCCTGATAAGAAGCGTCCGGTCCTGGTGCTCACGCGCAACAGTGCCCTTGAATATCTATCGAGCGTCACCGTTGCGCCAATTACATCCACGATCCGAGGTGTACCCTCCGAGGTTGTGCTGCACGAAGCCGATGGACTGAAGACGACCTGCGCTGTAAATCTGCACAATGCGATCACCGTCTCTCAGGAACGATTAGGCAAGCGTGTCGCCCAGCTCGGGCCAGCCCGCATGAACCAGGTCTGCGCCGCGATTCGCTTCTCTCTCGGCTGCGATCTGACCTTGGACTAACGCCGGATATCAGCTCCTGCCGTATAGTTCCTTCCAACGCCATGAACCCTCTCACCGAGTGGCAGAACTTCTACGTGATCGTCGGCTCGGCGGCCGGCGGCCTCACCGGCCTGCAGTTCGTGGTGATGGCCCTGATAGCCGACATGCCCGCGATGGAGCAGGAGAGCAAGGCCGTGGCCGCGTTTTCTACTCCGAGCATCGTGAACTTCAGCGTCGTGCTCGCCCTCGCGGCCGTGGAGGTCATGCCCTGGCACAGCCTCGCTCCCATCGCGATCGTGTGGGCATCGGCCGCCGCGCTCGGCATCCTCTACACCATCATCACGGCCTGGCGATTCAAGACCCAGGGCGCGTACAACCCTGTCTTTGAGGATTGGTTCTACCGCATCGTCCTGCCAATCCTTGCCTACTCCGCTCTTGCGGACGCTGCGTTCATCACGCGACGGCATCCCACCGACGCGCTCTTTGAGGTAGCCGCCGTGACGCTCCTTCTGCTCTTCGTCGGCATTCACGATGCATGGGACAACGCTACGTATCTGGTGTTTGTGAAGCGCGGCGAGGTTGACCCTAAGAACCCGCAGTAACCGCTCACTTCCAGTTCAAGCCTGCGACCTCAAAGACGAACTCCTGGTCGACGCCGAACATCGGCGGCTTCACGCGCAGCTCCTTTGCCTGCCGGACCTCCTGCAGCAGCTTCTCCGGCGCGGGCAGGAAGAGAATCCGCGTTCCTCCGTACTCATCATCGGTTCCCTGCACGGTCTCGTCCGCTCCGGCGTCGAGTTTCAGCTTCGTTTCGCAACGGCCGCGCTGGCAGAAGAACGGATTCCCCTCTCGTGCGCGCAGATGCATGTAGCTGTCGAGGTGTCCGTTTGCGCGCCGGAAGCACAGCTCGGCCGCGTTATCCGCTGACGGCACGCACGCCCACGACGTTCGCCCATCCGCCTTGTAGTCCCAGCCCGGGGCCGCCGCGGCTGCTTGCGGCAGAGGCGCCTCATCCTGTTCCTGCACTACCACCCGTGGGCCCGCTTTGCATCCCGCCAGCATTAACGCAATCGCACACATCGCCGCAGCCTTCATGCGCCGCAGTCTACCGCAGCCGCGCTCCGCTTCTCGAATCCAACGCGCCGCACAGATCGCGCCGTGTGAAATACTTTCGTGCAACAGCAAGCACCTCTTCGCGTGGAGCCGAACGCAGCATGCGCAAGCCGATCATCGCCGGCAATTGGAAGATGTACAAGACTCCCAAAGAGTCCGTCGCCTTTGTCGAAGCCTTTCTCCCACTCGTCGCCGGCCATGAGCGTGACGAGATCCTGCTCTTCCCTCCCTTCACTTCGCTCGCTGCGGCCATCGAAGCCACCGACGACCACAATGTTCGCGCCGGTGCACAGAACATGCACTGGCTCAACGAAGGCCCCTACACGGGCGAGATCTCGCCTACGATGCTGATGTCCATCGGGTGCCGCCACGTTCTCCTTGGCCACTCCGAGCAGAGGCTCTACTTCGGAGAGACCGACGACCGCGTCAACCTCAAGCTCAAGGCCGCGATTAACCACGGCCTCACGCCGATCGTGTGCGTCGGCGAAACACTTACTGAGCGCGAAGACGGACGCACCGAAGAAACTATTCGCCGCCAGATCCGCACTGCGCTGAACAACGTCTCCTCCAACGAAGCGCGGCGCCTGGTCATCGCCTACGAGCCGGTGTGGGCGATCGGCACGGGATCCACCGCGACACCCGACATCGCCGCGGAAGCGCATCGCATCGTCCGCCACGAGCTCGGCAACCTCTGCAGCCTGAAGACTGCGGAAGCCACGCGCATCCTGTACGGCGGATCCGTTAAGCCGGATAACATCAGCGAACTCATGGCCGAAGACGACATCGACGGCGCACTCGTCGGCGGCGCCAGCCTTGTTCCTGAGACGTTTGCGAAGATTGTCCGCTACGCCTGATCAGGCCGGAGAGAACGCGGAACTGCCGTGACAGTATTTCCGTACGCTCTCGTAAATGCCCATGACCGCCAGCACCTCGTCCGCCGATCCGACGCTCCGCTCTGCACTCCGCCTCGCGCTGCTGTTCGCAGCCATCAAGCTGATTGTGCAGTTTGCGCTTACTGTCTACACAACCCACCTGGGCTATGACTACTTCCGCGATGAGTTCTACTACATTGCCTGCGGCCGTCACCTCGCGTGGGGATACGTGGACCACGGCCCTATCGTTGCAGTGCAGGCGCGCGTGGGCGAGCTGTTATTCGGCGACTCGGTCTTCGGCATCCGGATACTCTCCGCAGTAGCCGGAGCCCTGACCATTTTTCTCGGCGGCACTATCGCGTGGGCTCTCGGCGGACGCCGACCTGCACAGGCGCTTGCGATGATCGGTTTGATCCTTTGCCCGCAGTACATCGGGGTCGACGGCTTCCTTTCCATGAACTCCTGGGAGGCGGTCTTCTGGTCTTTCTGCATTCTGGCGGTCTTTCTCATCGCTCGCGGCGCGCCCCCTGCGCTCTGGTGGACCCTCTTCGGTGTCTGCGCCGGCGTTGGCATGCTTAACAAGCCGTCCATGGCCTTCTTTCTTGTGGCTCTCGGTGGGGGTCTGCTCGTCACTCGTGAGCGCAAGCTGCTCTTTAGCCGGTGGACTGCGGTGGCACTCGCATTGATGATCGTCATCACGCTGCCGTTCGTGCTCTGGCAGGTTCACAACCACTTTCCCACGCTGGAGTTCCTGCATAACGGGCGCGTGCATGGGAAAAACATCGTCCTGAATCCGGTTCAGTTCTTCCTCGCCCAGTTTGCAACGATCGGTCCACTCAATGCTCTGCTCTGGATCCCCGGGGTGGTGGCGCTACTTCGTGGCCGTTCGATCGCTAACGCGCGCTGGCTCGGCCTTACGTACGTCTTCTTCTTCATTCTTATGTGCGGCATGCACGCCAAGGACTACTATCTCGAAGGGATTTATCCTGCTTTCTTTGCGGCCGGCGCCATCGCGTGGGAACATTGCTTTTCGACCTCGACCGCCGTTCAGCGAAACCGCATCTTTGCGTTTCCCGTCTACGAATCGCTCCTCTTCATTTTCACGCTTCTCATCCTGCCGATGGCGTCGCCGGTGCTGCGTCCCTCCACGTGGGTTCGCTACACGACGGCGCTGCATCTGCCGCATGACAATACAGAGACCGCCCGCACTGGTCCGCTGCCACAGTTCTTCGCAGACCGCTTCGGCTGGAACCAGGAGGTTGCGATCGTTTCGCGGACGTTCGATTCGCTCAGCCCGGAGGACCAGCGCCGCGTCTGCATCTTCGGGGCAAACTACGGCGAAGCCGGCGCTATCGACTTACTCGGCCGCCTGCACCACGAGGGCCTTCCGCCGGCAATGAGCGGACAGAATAACTACTGGCTGTGGGGAACGCATGGCTGCGATCCCAACCTCGTGATCGCCGTAATCCACGACGCACCACAGGACGTCGCGCAGAAGTACCAGTCCGTCACAGTCGTCGGCGTGCGCGACAATCCGTACGCCATGCCCTTCGAGCAGGGCAACATCTACCTGCTGCGTAACCGTCGCGCGTCCGCGCCGTTTCATTGGGCCGACGAGCGCTTCTACTTTTAAGCTCCTGTTACTCTCACTCTCAAGTGAGCGTACAAGCTACAAGAGATCTACCCCGCGTCCTCACCGCGCGCCATGCGATCTCTATCGTCGTCGGCATCGTCATTGGCTCGGGCATCTTCCTTGTTCCACGCGAGATGATGGCCGCAACCGGCCGCGTCAGCGTTGTGTATCTCGTGTGGATCGTCGGCGGGCTGCTCTCGCTCTTCGGCGCCATGAGCTACGCCGAGGTCGCCGCGCTTCGCCCGCGCGTCGGCGGTGAGTACGCCTTCATTCGCGAAGCGTACGGCGACCTTCCTGCCTTCCTCTACACGTGGACGTGGGTCACCATCGCCAAACCGGCGTCCATCGCAACCATCGCTGCCGGCCTGATGCGCGTGCTCGGCAGCTTCTCCGCGCTCAGCTTTCTCTCGCAGCCCGCGTTCGCGCATCTGCTGTGGTCGCAGGTCGCGGCGATCGTTGCGACGTGGCTTATTACTGCGCTCAACATCGTCAGCACGCGTGAGTCGGCCAATGTTCAGGCTGTGCTCACCTGGCTGAAGATCCTTCTCATCGTCGGCATCGCGGCCGTCTGCTTCGCGAGCGTCCGCCACGGCTCGCTGCACAATCTGGCGACGACGTACCTTGGAGCGCGCGGCGGTCTCACCGGCTTCATGACCGCGCTGATTGCGGCGCTGTGGGCCTATGACGGCTGGTCGGATGTCTCGCAACTCGCCGGCGAGGTCCGCGACCCGCAGCGTTCGATGCCGATTGCGCTGGTAGGTGGCACCTGCATCGTCGCTGCGCTGTATATGCTCGTGCAGGGAGCGATCCAATACATCCTTCCCGCGAGCACTATAGCGCTCTCGGATCGCCCGGCAGCCGACGCCCTGCGCGTGATCTTTGGCGCTCCCGGAGCCGCGCTCGTCACCCTCGGCATGGCCGTCAGCATCTGCGCAACGTTCGTCGGGAGCTCGCTATCCGGCGCCCGCGTTCCGTTCGCCGCGGCGCGCGACCATCTCTTTCCTCGCTCGCTGGCTGCGATTCATCCCCGATTCCAGACGCCCTTCGCGAGCCTCATTCTTCAGGCCGTCATCAGCTCGCTGCTGCTGCTCGCCGTCGGGAAATTCCAGGCGCTCTTCTCGCTCGCCATCGTGTCCGAGTGGCTCTTCTATGCGCTCACCGCCTCCACAGTGTTCGTCTTTCGCCGTCGCGAGCCCGATCGGCCGCGCCCTTACAGCGTCAACGGGTATCCTGTCACGCCCGTCCTTTTCATTCTTGCGGCGCTGATGCTGATCGTCTTCAGCTTCATCACGGAAACGCGCAACTCTATCGCGGGCGCGGGCGTGATTCTCCTCGGCGTGCCACTCTATTGGTGGATGCGCTCACGCGAGCGCCGCTCTGCATAGCGATGCCCGCAAAGAAACCCAAACTCGGCCAGAACTTCCTCGTCGACGACGCCGCCTGCCTTCGCATTGCGGACGCGCTTGGCGAGATCAGTGACCGCACCGTCGTCGAGATCGGCCCGGGCCACGGGGCTATTACGGCCATTCTGGCGACGCGTTGCGCCCAGCTTCACTGCATCGAGTTCGACCCGTCCCTCGCGCGCGAGCTCACCTTCAGATTCCGCGACAACGCGCGCGTGACTATTCACCACGCCGACATCCTCACGTTCGACCTTGCCTTGATCGCTACTGAGAACGCACTCGACATCGTCGGCAATCTTCCCTACTACATCACCTCCGACATCCTCCTTCACCTGTACGCCGCCGCGCGCGCGAACCTCCTTCGCCGTGCGGTGCTCATGATGCAGCGCGAGGTCGCCGACCGCATCACCGCCGCGCCCGGGGTCAGCGACTACGGCGCGCTCTCTGCCTTTACGCAGCTCCACGCGCACGCGGAAGGCCTTTTCACGCTGCCGCCGCAGGCCTTCTCGCCGCCGCCCGATGTCTACTCCACGGTCGTCCGGCTCGACTTCGCTCCACGGTTTGCCGAACTCCGCGTCGACCCCGATGGCTTCAATCGCTTCCTTCGCGCCAGCTTCGCACAGAAGCGCAAGACGCTCGCGAATAATCTGCGCTCCGCGGGCTTTGCCGCGGCGCAGCTCCAGCAAGTGTGGCCGCAGAATGTTCCCGCGCAGATCCGCGCTGAAGCTGTGTCTCTCGAATCGATGGCCGAACTCTATCGCTCGCTTGGATCGAACCCCGCCGGAACCGGCGAGCCA
Organism: Acidobacteriaceae bacterium; assembly: GCA_036500785.1. Lineage (GTDB taxonomy): Bacteria > Acidobacteriota > Terriglobia > Terriglobales > Acidobacteriaceae > Granulicella. Next base: position 1,832 of record DASYBN010000023.1, on the reverse strand, counting down.
GCGTCCTGAAGCAGCCGTGCCGCCTTGCGCCGCACGCGGTCGATCACATGATCGTCGGCGACGAGCGCCTGCAGAATCGGCGTGATGTTCGCAATCTCGATCGCGCTTCCCTTCTGCTTCGCTTCGACCAGCTGATCGATCTCTGCGTCCAGGCCCAGCCGGTCGTAGCGCAATTCGTGCTCCAGCCGCTCGCCGTACTGCATTGTCTCTGCGATCGCCTCGAAGGTCGCCATGGCGCCCATCAATCCTGCATCATCGGAGTAGTTGAACGTGCACTCCGACGTCCTCTGCCCATCCACATAGCGGATCGTCTTTTCGCCGGTTTGCGCAATGTTCTTCGACTTCGTCTCGCACCGGCCGCTCTTCGCCGCGTGCTCTCCCTGCTTCACGCGCTCCAGCGTTGCCGCGGTTACGGTAAGCGGCGTCGTCGCCGGATTTGCAGTGCCGCTCTCGCTGTACGTCCCTGCGCCATCGGCCTGCAGACGCACCGTCCAGGCTGGCTGATTGCCGTCGCTGCGCGGCTTCACCGACATCTCCACAACCGTCCACTTGGCCGTCGGGACCTTCTCAGCCGCAACCTCCACCGCGGCGGCGCACATCGACACCGCGACCAACAGCAGCGCCGTGCGCCTCATCGCCGCAAACCTTCCGCCGTCTGCGCATGATGAATGTGGCAGATCGCAATCGCCAGCGCATCGGCCGCGTCGGCCGGCTCGGGTGCGCGATCCAGCTCCAGCAGTCTGGCTACCATAAACTGCACCTGCTCCTTGCCCGCGAGCCCATAGCCGACTACAGCGCTCTTGATCGAAAGCGGCGCATACTCAGCGACCGGCAGACCGCAGTTCGCCGCGGCCAGCATCGCCACGCCGCGCACGTGCCCGAGCTTCAGCGCGCTCTTCGCGTTGGCCGCGAAGAACACATCCTCAATCGCGACCACCTGCGGTTTCCAGAGCGCCATCAGCGCCATGAGTTCGGCATAGACCTGCGCCAGCCGTGCGGGCGTAAGGTCCTTCTTGCTCAACTTGATCGCACCCGCGCACAGCGGCCGCAGGCGCAGGTTGCGCGGCGTCTCTTCGACCTCGACGACGCCGTATCCTGTGTACTCCGTTCCGCAGTCGATTCCGAACACGCGCATGAGTGCCCTCAGTCTACCTCCGCCTTGCGCCCGTCGCGCCGTCGGCATCTCACCCGGTACAATCAACCCCGGAAGGCGACTGCTTGATCTCTCCGCGAAAGACTTCGGCCCGACACGTCGCCCTCCTCGGCACGGTGTTGCTCACCGCGCTTGCACTGTATGGGCTTGGCGGCCAGCAGGAATCAAAGCCTCAACCCGCGGCGCCACCGTATCAGAACTCGTTCCCGGTCACGCACGCTACGGCGGCCGCCGCCGTGACCACCCCGAAGCCGAAGTCCCCCGCCGAGCGTCTCCACTCCGCGCTGCTCTCGCTGCCGCCGCTGCCCTTCAACGCCACCACCATCGTGATCGACCCCGCCCACGGCGGCCCGGACAACGGATCGCGCATCTCCGACAACATTGTCGAGAAGGACGTTACCCTCGCGCTCGCGTTCCGTCTGCGTTCGCTGCTCACCGCGCGCGGATTCAACGTTGTCCTCACCCGTGAAGACGACAAGGCCGCCAGTCCCACGCCGCCGTTCGCTCCGCTCACGCTCGATGATCGTGCCGGGATTGCCAACCACCAACGTCCCTCCGCTTGTCTCTTCCTGCACGCGACCGGCGCCGGCACGGGCGTGCACCTGTACACCTCCGAGCTCACGCCCGCTCGCGGCGAGCTCCCGGCCGCGCCGTGGCTCACTCTGCAGGCCGCCTGGGT